>CAYGLH010000463.1:0-2598 GCA_964350535.1 uncultured Ilumatobacteraceae bacterium | reverse complement strand
GCTGCGATGTAGGCCGAGCGGGCATCGGATCGCCACCCGTCGGCTGCCAGCCGCTGCGCCACGCCGACGAGCTCATCGGCTCGGGTCGATCCCTCGAGGTCGCCGTCCAGCTCGATCAGGAGGAGGTCGACGCGCGGGAGCCAACGGTGGCGGCCGGACGCCTCCAGGATCCCTCGCGCCCGCTTCGCACGCGACGTCGCCGACGCGTGATCGCCGAGCCGGGCGAGGCAGCGCGCGCTGAGGAGCAGCGCCTCGGCCAACTCGATCTGGTCGCCGATCGCCTCGGTGATCGCGACCGCGGTGTCCGCCTCGCGCGCAGCGTCGGCCAGCAGGTTGACCTGGAGGAGCACGACCGCCCGATCGTGGGCAACGGTCGCGGCGCTCGAGCCCACCTCGCCCAGCGCGGCGAGCTGTGCGCCTGCAGCCGACATGTGATCCAGCGCCGCGGGTGCATCTCCACAGACGGCGTGGGCGAACCCCAGGTTGTGGGTCGCTTGGGCGAGGAGGAGCGATGGCCCGGCACGACCGGCGGCCTCCACCGCTGCTTCGGCGTACGCCTGCGAAGCCAGGTGCCGGCCGCGCCGTGCGGCGACAGCCGACAGGTTGAGCTGGGTCCGGGCGACGGAGACCTCGTCGCCCTCCGCCTCGAACACCGCCAAGGCGCGACCGAGCGACCGATCGGCGGCGTCGTAGCGACCGGCGTGATAATCGACGATGGCGCGCTGGAGGGACACATACCCTTGCGTGAGTGCGGAGAGCGAGGCGACGTCATCGATGCTCTCGAGCAGCCGCGTCGCAGCGTCGAGATCGCCGACGTGGGCCTCGAGCAGCGCCCGCGAGGTCACGATGCGCGCTGCGTCGTCGCGTGAATCGAGCGAGTGGGCCAGCGCCTCGGCCAGGGCGAACTGATCGCGGCTGGCGGGGAAGTCGCCGAGCTCGCGCAGCGCTCGTCCGAGTGCCCAGCGCGTGGCCAGCTCGGTGGGTGGCGCGACGGGATCCGCGAGGATCGCTCGAGCCTCTGCCACGACACCCGCCGGGTCATCGAACACCCGGTCGAACAGCGACGTCCCAGTATGGTCCGGGTCGGCTGCCACTCGACGATGGTATGACGCTCCACCCTTGGAGGAGGCAACGACGATGACCGACGACACCGAACAGTACGGAGGCGTCCCCGCCGAACTGCACGACCTCGACATCGACCTCGATCCCATCGCCAGCAAGCTCCGCCGGGGACGCGTCGCGGTGTGCTGCACCGCCGCGGGTGCGCCGGCGTTCGTCAGCGCCGGCCGACTGCTCGTCGCCGATCGTGGCGACGGCAGCCGTCGGGATGCCGCGCGACGGCTGAAGGGTCTCGGGTTCGACGTCGACGATCCGTACCGGGACGACCCCGACGACGACGAGCCGTTCATCGCCGTCGAGCTCGACCAGACGAACCCGACGCTGACCCGGCGCAAGACGCCGTCGGTCGGGCCGCTGCAGGACTCGCTGACCCGTCTGCGCGGGCACGACTTCGACGTGCGCCCGAACACGGTGTTCGTCGGCTCGAGCGACCTGAGCGGCGCCCCGTTCGTGTCGGGCAACCCGTTCGTGTCGGGCAACCCGTTCGTGTCGGGCAACCCGTTCGTGTCCGGCAACCCGTTCGTGTCCGGCAACCCGTTCGTGTCGGGCAACCCGTTCGTGTCGGGCAATCCGTTCATCACCCGATCGATCGACGCGATCAGCTCCGCGATGCCCGCCGACCCCCCGACGCTGCGTCCCCGACTCAACCTGCGTCACGGCCATCGTCCGCGCATCCTCGTCCTCGACACGGGGCTGCACATCAACGGGCGCTACCAACCACAGGCCGCGGCGCTGCGCGATGCTGTCGTCGTCCACCGGGAGGAGTGGCGCGACGAGGACGCCGAGAACGCGTGGGACGACGCCGACGAACCGGACGTCAACCACGATGGCGCGCTCGAGATCCAGTCGGGCCACGGAACGTTCATCGCCGGGATCATCCGCCAGCTCTGCCCCGATGCGGAGATCCACATCGACGGCGTGCTCTCGAGCTTCGGCACCGGCGACGACACGACCGTCGGCAGAGGCTTGATGCGCGCTGTTCGGCGCCTCCGGCCCCACTCGTTCGACATCATCGTGATGAGCCTCGGCGGCTACACGGTCGACGACCGACCGCCCCCGCTCGCCGCCTGGATCGAGCGCTTCGCAGGGGATGCGCTCGTCGTCGCCGCGGCCGGCAACGCCGGGTCGCCGCGGCCGATGTGGCCGGCGGCACTCCCCGATGTCGTGGGGGTGGGCGCGGTCCACCACGGCGGCCGTGCGTCGTTCTCGAACTTCGGTGGATGGGTCGACGCATGTGCCCCGGGCGTCGACGTCGTGTCCACCTTCTTCGACTTCGAAGAATGCATCGAGGGGTTCACCAGGCGGTTCGACGGCTGGGCACGATGGAGTGGTACGAGCTTCGCCGCTCCCAAGGTGGCGGCCGCGATCGCCCAACACACGTACTTCTCCTCGACGCGGCGGCGACGGACGTCTGCACACGAGGCGTGGGCAGAGCTCGGTCATTGGAGCAACCTCCGGCTGCCCGACCTCGGCGTGATC
>CAYGLH010000462.1:0-2616 GCA_964350535.1 uncultured Ilumatobacteraceae bacterium | reverse complement strand
GCGGAACGGTTGGCCATCGCCATGAACATCTCGTCGCCGCGGTCGGTGCGTCCGACGATCATCGACGCGAACACCGCCATCATCAGCGAGCTGTAGCTCGAGCAGACGTAGTCGCGCCGGCACTGCTCGAACGGGTAGTCCGTGACCCCGTAGGTGTCGACGAGGGTCCGGTGATACCGCTCGAGGAGCTCCTGTTCGCACGACCGGCGGACCTCGGGCTCGAAGGCGCTCCCGAGGAAGTAGGCGACGTCGCTCGGGCCCACGCCCAGTTGCACGGTCTGCCAGTCGACCACGATCAGCGGCCGCCCCGTCCCGGACGGGTCGAACAGCATGTTGTCGAGCCGGAAGTCGCCGTGCACCGGCGTGCGCGGCGACGACGTGTGGGAGCGCAGCGTCGTCATGAACTCGACGAGCTGGGGACCGACCTCGAGCGCGGCGGGCGCGAGCGTCGCCTCGTAGCGCTCGACGAACCCCGACCACATGACGCCGAACATCGCGGTCATGCCCTCGCCCGAGGCGCTGCGGTCGAGCCACGGCAGCTCGGCCAACGTCGGATCGCCCCACCGCGGACCGTGCAGCCGCGCCGCCTCGGCGACGGCCAGCGCGGCGTCCTCGACGCTGCACCCGGCGATCTGGTCGCCCTGTTGCGCAGGTGCCAGGTCCTCCATCACCAGCACGACCTCGGCCGTGCCCGACTCGATGTCGGCGAAGTAGCAGGCCGGGCGGCTGATGTCGACGCTCCCCGCCAGGTCGCGGAAGAAGGCGATCTCGGTCTCGTAGGTCAGCGTGGCGATGCCGGCGGCGCGGCTGGTCTCGTCGGCGGACGCGAACTTGGCGACGATCGTGGCCGGCCCGGCCGTTCCGGCACCGCTGTACGACAGCTGGTAACGGAGGTTCGCACCGACCTGGCCGGTCCCGATGGCGGATGCCTCGAAGGCAGCGACCTCGGCGCCGTCGTCGATCACCCCGCCGTGGCGGAGCACCTCGGTGAGCCACTCGGCGGTCACCGAGTCGGGGTCGGAGACCAGAGCTGGCTGCGAGGATCGGGAGGCGTTCGTCGGACCGGTCATCCCGGAAGTGTGCACCTGGCGGCCGTGCCGGGGAAGAATCGGACGCCCGGGTTCTGTCATCTCAGCTGTCAGCTGGCAGGCTGGGGCGCGTGACGACCGACAACCTGCCCCCCGGGTGCCGATCGCGCACAGTGACCGCCGGCGAGGCCCGGATCCACTGTGTCGAGGCCGGCGAAGGACCCCTCGTACTCCTGATCCACGGCTATCCCGAGTCGTGGTACTCGTGGCGCCACCAGCTGCCGGCGCTGGCCGATGCCGGCTACCGCGCCGTCGCCATCGACGTGCGCGGCTACGGCCGCTCGTCCAAGCCGCTGGCGGTGGAGGACTACCGGATGGTCCGCCACGTCGCCGACAACGTCGCCCTCGTCGGCGCGCTCGGCGCGACGACGGCCACCATCGTCGGACACGACTGGGGAGCGCCGATCGCCTGGAACTCCGCGATGCTCCGCCCCGACGTGTTCACCGCCGTCGCCGGGCTGTCCGTCCCGTTCTCCCCGCCGTCGGAGATGCGGCCGCTGGCGATGATGCGGGCGATCGCCGGCGACGAGGAGTTCTACATCGAGTACTTCCAGGAGCCGGGACGCGCCGAAGCCGAGATCGAGGCCGACGTGCGCGGCTGGCTGCGCGGCTTCTACTTCACGATCTCCGGCGACGCGCCGGCGCCCGACCTGTCGCAGGGCACGGTCGGCACGATCCCCCACGGCGCCCAGATGAAGGACCGTTTCCACCAGCCCGAGGAGCTGCCCGCCTGGATCACCGAGCACGACGTCGACGTCTACACGACCGAGTTCGAGTACTCCGGGTTCCGTGGGCCGCTGAACCGCTACCGCAACGTCGACCGCGACTGGGCCGACCTCGCCGCCTGGCGGGGCGCATCGATCGACGTGCCGTCGTTGTTCATCGGCGGCGATCGCGACGGTCCGACGCTGATGGGAGCGGCGGCGATCGCGGCGTTCGAGCAGACCCTGCCGCGCCTGCACGCGTCGATCATCCTCGAGGGGTGCGGGCACTGGACCCAGCAAGAGCGCCCGGCCGAGGTCAACGCCGCGCTCATCGACTTCCTCGGGAGCCTGTCGTGACCAGCACACCCATGTCCCCCAACCGCACCGACGACCCGCAGGACATCGCCGTCATCGGAGGTGGGATGGCCGGGATGCTGGCCGCCCTGCTGCTCGCCCGCGACGGGCATCGCATCACGGTCTACGAGCGCGATGACACCGACCTCCCGGCCACCGCCGACGAGGCGTTCGACGGATGGGACCGCCGGGGCGCCCCACACGCCCGGCAGTCGCACGCCCTGCTGGCCCGGCTGTACCGCATCCTGCGCGAGCGGGCCCCCGATGTGCTCGACGAGCTGATCGACCAGGGCGCGACCGTGCTCGACGTGGAGAAGATCCTGCCGCCCGACATGGAGGACCGCGAGCCGCGCCCCGGCGACGAGGACCTCGTGCTGATGTGCTGCCGTCGCCTCACGATCGAGTGGGTGCTCCGACGCGCCGTCACCTCGGAGCCGGGCGTCACGTGGCGCGGCGGCGTCGGCGTGCGC
>CAYGLH010000461.1:0-2618 GCA_964350535.1 uncultured Ilumatobacteraceae bacterium | reverse complement strand
TGAAGCGCTCCGACGTCGACACCGACCAGATCATCCCGGCCGAGTGGCTGAAGCGGGTCGAGCGCACCGGGTTCGAGAAGGGGCTCTTCTCCACGTGGCGCGACGATCGCGACTTCGTGCTCAACCACGAGAAGCACGCCGGCGCCAACATCCTCGTCGCCGGTCCTGCGTTCGGCGTCGGGTCGTCACGGGAACACGCCGTGTGGGCGATCCAGCAGTACGGGTTCGACGCCGTGATCGCGCCGAGCTTCTCCGACATCTTCCGCAACAACTGCACGAAGAACGGGTTGGTCCCCGTGGTGCTGCCCGAGTCCACCGTCGAGGCGATCTGGGCGGCGATCGACGCCGATCACGACACGCAGATCGTGGTCGACGTGGAGCGCCTCGTCGTCGAGGTGCCCGCGACCGGCATCGAGGAGACGTTCCCGCTCGAACCGTCGACCCAGCACCGGTTCCTCAACGGCCTCGACGACATCGGCATCACCCTCGGGCACCACGACAAGATCACCGCCCACGAGTCCGACCGCCCCGCCTGGCTCGCCTGACCCCATCCCCCCTCCGAAATCTGCACGGGATGTCGCGCTCAGCGCGACGCTCACCGCAGATTTTGGATGGGACGCCCAACCCACTTCCGAAATCTGCACGGGATGTCGCGCTCAGCGCGACGCTCACCGCAGATTTTGGGGACGGGGGGAGTCAGAGCTTGCGGATGGGGTCGCCGGGGCGGACGACACCGGGCTCGACGACCATCGCGTTGATGCCGCGGAGGCGGACGTCGTCGCGGGAGTTGACCCAGCGCGCGGCGTCGATGCCGAAGCGCTCGCGGAACTTGGCGCAGCCGGTGTGCGGCTTGGCCGAGACCTCGATCACGGCCGTACCGATCGCCAGTCGGGTGCCGGCAGGCGTGTTGTCGGCGGACAGCAGGAAGTCGACGATGAACTGGTCGCCGGCGAGCGCCCACCGGTCGCGCTCGCCTGCCGCGCAGGCATCGAGCGAGCGGCTGTTCATCAGGTTGAGCTGGGCCTCGGGGTGCGGACCGCCGGGCGAGCGGGTGAGGTAGTTGTCGCCGGTCAACCCCTCCCCGACGACGAGCTCGCCCTCCTCCAGGACCTCGCGCGCCCCGTGCGTCGGACGGCGCACGACGAGCTCGACCGTGCCCTCGTCGGTTGGCGAGGCCAACACGTCTGCGAGCGCCGCGCTCAACTCATCGGAGGTCGGGTGCTGGATCGACTGAGCGGTCGGAGCGTCCATGCAGCTCAGTCTGGCCGATCCGGACCACCGGCTCGCGACGGGTTCTCGGGTGCGGTCCGGTCAGACCGCGGCCGCCGTCTGGCGGTAGTGGGTGGGGCTGGTGCCGTAGTGCCGTTTGAACGCCGCGCTGAACGTGAAGGGGCTGTCGTAGCCGACCTGCCGTGAGATCGCCCCGACGCTCGTGTCCGGATCGCCGAGGAGGTCCGCCGCCAGCGCCATCCGCCAGTTGGTGAGGTAGGTGATCGGCGGCTCGCCGACCAGGTCCTGGAACCGCCGGGCGAAGGCGGCGCGGGAGAGCCCGGCCGCGGCCGCCAGTGTGGGCACGGTCCAGGCGTGGCCCGGGTCGGCGTGGATGAGATCGAGCGACGCGCCGACGACGGGATCGTCCATCGCCCGCATCCACGGCGGCGCCGACGCGGCGTTCGACGTGAACCACTCGCGCAGCGTCTCGATCAGCACCAGGTCGAGCAAGCGGTCGAGGATCACCTGCTGCCCCGGTGCATCGAGACCGATCTGGTCGGCGAGGAGGGACAGCGTCGGCGACGGGCGAGGGCCCGACCGCCGAACCACGACGCGCGGCAGGTTGTCGAGCAGGCGCCGACCGATCTCACCCGTTCGGTGATACGTCCCGACGAGCAACAGCGTCGTACCGTCGGGATCGCCCCACTCGCGCACACCGAGCGACATCCGCTCGTGCAGCGGTTCGCCCCAGAGCGTCGTGCACTGCTCGGGGTCGGGGCCGACGACCACCCGCACCTCGGTGTCGGCGCGATCGGCAACGATGTAGGAACCGTCGCCGACGACCACCGCGAGGTCGCCGTCGCGCAGCTCGATCGCCTCGCCGCCGATGGTGGGGACGACGACGGCGTCGCCCGCCGCCACGGCCAGCACGGTCAGCGGCGCCTGGTCGTCGATGCGCAACGACCACGGCGCGGCGAGGCGACACCGGAGCAGGAAGGCCTCCGAGGCGCACGGGCCGTCGAGGAGGGCCGTCAGTTGATCCATTCGCTCACCATACAAGACGAATTCACATCTGATCGAGCGCACGACCTATGGATCCACTCGCCTCGGCCCGGTTCGATGGACGGCATGAACACCACTCACAACACCACTCACAACTCCACCGACACCATCATCGACACCACCACCCACACCGACGACTCCGACACCGGGCTCGTGCTCGTCACCGGCGGCACGGGCAAGACCGGGCGGCGGGTGGCCGACCGGCTGCACGCGGCGCAGGTGCCGACCCGCATCGGGTCGCGCTCGGCGCCCCGTCCGTTCGACTGGCACGACCGAGCCTCGTGGGACGCGGCGCTCGACGGGGTGCGCGCCGTCTACGTCGCCTTCTCCCCCGACCTCGCACT
>CAYGLH010000460.1:0-2621 GCA_964350535.1 uncultured Ilumatobacteraceae bacterium | reverse complement strand
GGCTCCTCCCGGCAGATGGTCCAGGCCCTGCCCCTGCGGTTCCTGGGGGTGCTGCTCGCGTCCGTGGCCTGGACCGCGTACTTCGTGATCGTCGGACGCCGCAGGAGCCGCGCGTGAGCCCGACCGACTCCGCCGTCGCGCTCGATCCGGGCGAGATCCGCTACGACCGCGGACCGACGGGCGAGCTGCGGCGCATCGTCCTCACTCCGGAGGGGCTGCCGCTCGCGCTCGGTGTGGCGTCGATCTTCGAGCGGGCGGCGGCGCTGTTCCTCGACCTGGCGATCCTGTTCTTCTCGTTCCTGATCATCAGTGTCGGCACTTTCATCGCGCTCGACCGCACCCTCGCGTTCACGGTCGTGATCCTCACGTTCTTCGTGCTCCGCAACGGCTACTTCGCGTTCTTCGAGATCCACTGGTCGGGGCGCACGCCAGGCAAACGGATCGTGCGCCTGCGCGTGGTGGACGCCGACGGCGGGCCGCTCGGCCATCGCGCGGTGCTCGCCCGCAACCTGCTGCGGGAGCTCGAGTTCTTCGTGCCACCGGCCGAGTCGGCGCAGTGGTACGAGTACTGGTGCAACGCCCGCCTGAACTGGTACGTCGAGCACGGCATCCCCGAGTCGATGCTGCGGCTGCGGGCGCACGACGACGACGAGTTGTCGCACTACTCCGCGGGCACCGCCGATGTGGAGTTCATGTTCCCGTGGGGCTTCGACGAGCTCGAGGGCATCGCCCAGCGCACCGACTACGACCTCAAGCAGCACGCCGAGCACTCCGGCGAGCGGCTCGACTACTTCGACCAGCAGGCCAACGAGCGCTACGTCCCGTACGTGATCGAGCCCGCCGCGGGCGCCACCCGCACCATGGCGGCGTTCCTGCTCGCCGCCTACGACGAGGACGTCGTCAACGACGAGACCCGCACCGTGCTCCGGCTCCATCCGCGCCTCGCTCCCTACAAGGTGGCGGTGCTCCCGCTGTCGCGCAAGGACACGCTCACGCCGCTGGCCCACGAGGTGCGCAAGCTCCTCTCCGAGCGGTACATGGTGGACTACGACGAGACGCAGGCGATCGGTCGCCGCTACCGCCGTCAGGACGAGATCGGTACACCGCTGGCCGTCACCGTCGACTTCGACTCGCTGGACGACAAGGCGGTGACCGTGCGCGATCGCGACACCACCGAGCAGGTCCGCGTCCCGATCGACGAGCTGCTCACCACCGTGGGCGACCGCCTCGGATTCTGATCGGTCCGACGAGTACGTTCCAGCGGATGAGCAACATCATCGTCCTCGCCAAGATCACCGCGCAGGAGGGCAAGCGCGACGACCTCATCGCCGGGATGGCCCCGATGATGGAGCACGTCGAGTCCGAGCCCGGCACGTTGACCTACATCCTCAGCAAGGACGCCAACGACGAGAACGTGGCGTGGATGTACGAGGTCTACGCGGATCAAGCGAGCTTCGAGGCGCACGGCGCCAGCGACGCGATGAAGGCCCTCGGCGCGTCGATCGGTCCCTTCCTCGGTGGACGTCCCGAGCTGATCTTCCTCTCGCCGGTGCGCGGCAAGGGGCTCTGACCTCGGTGGCCGCCGCGGGATGACCGCGACCTACCTCGATCGCATCCTGGCGCACCACCGGGAGGTGGCGGCGGCCGACGAGCGATCGCCCGAGCGCGTCCGCACGGCGCTCGAGGCGCGCGACATGCCCTCTCCACGTGGGTTCCGGGATGCGTTGGCGGACCGCCCGCAACTCGGCGTGATCGCGGAGATCAAGCGGCGATCACCGTCGAAGGGCGACCTCAACGTCGGTCTCGAGCCGGGGGAGTGGGCGGCGGCCTACGAGCGCGGCGGGGCGGCCTGTCTGTCGGTGCTCACCGACGAACCGCATTTCGGTGGTTCCTCCCAGGACCTGTACCAGGCCCGAGCCTCGTGCGAGCTCCCCGTGCTGCGCAAGGACTTCACCGTCAGCGAGCTCGACGTGCTCGACGCCCGCTCGATGGGCGCCGATTGCGTGCTGCTGATCACCGCCGCTCTCGACCGGGCCGAGTTGGTGGGGTTCCACCAGCTGGCAACCGAGATCGGGCTCGACGTCTTGGTCGAGATCCACGACGAGGGCGAGCTCGAATCTGCGCTCGCCGCCGATGCCACCCTGATCGGCGTCAACCAACGCGACCTCGTCACCTTCGAGGTCGATCACGATCGGGCCGTGCGGATGGCCGGTGTGATCCCCGACACGGCCGTGAAGGTCGCCGAGTCCGGCGTCCGTGGGCCGGCGGATGCCGCCGCGCTCCGCGCTGCCGGCTACGACGCCGTGCTGGTCGGGGAGACGCTGGTCACCAGCGGCGACCCCGCTGCCACGATCGCTGCGTTGATCGGCTGATCAGCGCCCCCAGCGGTCGAGACCTTCCTCGATCCGGTCGCTCAGCGTCTCGAGGACCACCACCCGGGCCCACTTCTTCTGCTCGCCGGCGATGAGGTTCCACGGGGCGAGCTCGTGGTCGGTCTTGTCCAACATGTCCTCGACGGCCTCGGCGTAGTCGTCCCAGCGCCGCCGGTTGCGCCAATCTTCGTCGGTCATCTTCCAGCGCCGGACCGGGTCTTCCTCGCGACTGCGGAACCGTTCGAGCTG
>CAYGLH010000459.1:0-2622 GCA_964350535.1 uncultured Ilumatobacteraceae bacterium | reverse complement strand
GGAGTCGAACACGACGTCACCGTCGGGCCGCACGGAGGGAACCGGATCGGGGCCGATGTTGAGCTCGAGCGTGGCGGTCGTCGGGCCGAGCGTCCGCTCGACGACGATCCGGGTTCCGTCGCGCCGCACCGCGTGAGCGGCTTCCGGTGATCGCACCGCGTCGGTGGCGCGACGCAACGCGAGGAGCTCGGTGTACATCGCCAGCAGGCCACGGTGTGGCTCGCGTTCGGCGAGCGACGGGTCGAGCACGGCGCCGCGGTACGTCGCCGGATCGGCAGGGTCGGCGACGTCGCCGCTCCAGTCGGCGCCGGAGAACTCCCTCGCCCGACCCTGGCGCACGGCCTCGATCAGGTCCTCGTCACCGTGGTCGACGAAGTACGGGAACGGCGCCCGCTCGCCGTACTCCTCGCCCATGAACAGCATCGGGGTGTACGGCGACAGGAGGATCACCGCCGCGGCCAGCCGCAGCCGCGGGTCGTCGGGTCCGGCGTCGTGCAACAGGCGGTCGCCGCGTGGCGTGTTGCCGACGTGATCGTGGTTGGTGGAGAACACGACGAAGTGCTCGAACGACACGTCGTCGGCAGCGGCACCGTGCTTGCGACGCATGACCGGGGAGTACTGCCCGCGATAAACCCAGCGGTGCTGGAGGGCGGTCGCGAGGTCGGCCACGCCGTCGTAGCCGGCGTAGTACTCGTGGTGCTCGCCGGTCAGCGCGACGCGCAGCGCGTGGTGCACGTCGTCGTTCCACACGGCGTCGGCCCCCCATCCGTGCTGCTCGACCGAACGCACCATGCGCGGCTCGTTGAGCGAGCTCTCCAGCGTGACGAGCACCGTCCGTCCGAGACGGTCGGCGGCGGCGTGCACGGCGGCGGTGAGCTCGGCCACCATCGGCGTCGCCGTGTTGTCCACAATGGCGTGCACGGCGTCGAGCCGCAGCCCGTCGAGGTGGAAGTCCTCGATCCACCCGACGGCGTTCTCGACGACGTAGCGCCGGACGCCGTCGCTGTCGGGACCGGCGACATTGACGGCCGACCCCCATGGCGTGCGGTAGGCGTCGGTGAGGTACGGCGCGAACCGCGGCAGCACGTTGCCCTCGGGACCGAAGTGGTTGTACACGACGTCGAGCACGACGCCGATCCCGCGCCCGTGCGCGGCATCGACGAAGCGGGCGAGACCGTCGGGTCCGCCGTAGCTGGCCTGGACCGCGAACGGGAACACGCCGTCGTAGCCCCAGTTCCGAGCGCCGGGAAAGGCGTTGACCGGCATGACCTCCACAGCGGTGACGCCGAGGTCGGCGAGCCGGTCGAGCTGCGCGATCGCGGCGTCGAAGGTGCCGGCCGGGGTGAACGTGCCGACGTGCAGTTCGTACAGCACCGCGTCGCGCAGCGCGACGCCGCGCCATCCGTCGTCGGTCCAGTGGAACGCCGACGGGTCGACGACGGCGGACGAGCCGTGCACGCCGTCGGGCTGGAGGCGCGACACGGGATCGGGCAACGGCTCGCCCCCGTCGACGCTGACCCGGTAGCGGGCCCCGGCCGTCACGCCGTCGACGACCGCCGTCCACGTCGGCGCGCCGGGCCACCCGTCGACACCCTCGGCCTCGAGGTCGTGGCGCGAGCCGTCGTCGTCGAGGACCACCTCGACGCGGCGAGCGTTCGGCGCCCACACCTCGAAGCGCGTCGCCCGCCCGACGGGCGTGGCGCCGAGTCGCTGGATGCTCATGAGGCCTCCGGAACGACGACGGCGCTCACGATGCCTCCGGGGCGAGGAACAACGCCCCGAGCGGCGGCACCGTGAGGACGAGCGACTGGTGGTAGCCGTGGGAGTCGACCGGCACCGAGTCGACGCAGCCTCCATTGCCGAGCCCGCTCCCGCCGTAGTCGGCGGCGGCGGGGTTGAGCAGCTCGCTCCACCTGCCGGCACGCGGCACGCCGATCCGGTAGTTGTGGCGCGGCGTGGGGGTCGCGTTGACCACCACGACGACCGGCCGCCCGCCGAGATCGGTCGGGTCCTCGCGCATCCACACGTACACGCTCTGGCCGGCGTCGGATCCCTCGATCCACCGCATCCCGGTGTGGTCGCTGTCGCCTCGGTGCAGACCCGGCTCGTCGACGTACAGCCGGTTGAGGTCGGCGACCAGCCGACGCACACCGCTGTGCAGGTCGACATCGTGCAGGTGCCACTCGAGGGTGTCGTCGTGGTTCCACTCAGCGCGCGTGGCGAGCTCGCCGCCCATGAAGAGCAACTTCTTGCCCTGCTGGCCCCACTGCATCGCGTACAGCAGCCGGAGGTTGGCGAACTGCTGCCAGTCGTCGCCCGGCATCTTGCCGAGCAGCGACCCCTTGCCGTGCACCACCTCGTCGTGGCTCAGTGGGAGCACGAAGTGCTCGCTCGCCGAGTACACCGAGCGGAACGTGATCTCGCCGTGGTGCCAGTTGCGGTGGATCGGGTCGCGCTGGAGGTACTGCAACGTGTCGTGCATCCAGCCCATGTCCCACTTGAACCCGAACCCGAGCCCGCCGACGTAGGTCGGCCGGCTGACCATCGGCCACGACGTCGACTCCTCGGCCGTGGTGGACACGTCGGGGAACTCGTCGTACACCGCCTCGTTGAGGGTGCGCA
>CAYGLH010000458.1:0-2643 GCA_964350535.1 uncultured Ilumatobacteraceae bacterium | reverse complement strand
GCTGAATCCGGCGATGAAGAGGTTGGGGAAGCCGTGCACGTTCATCCCGTGCAGGCTGCGCATCCCGTCCTCCCAGTGCTCGGACAGCGTTTCACCGTCGCGGCCGATCGTCTCGAAGCCCGACCTGCGGGCGAGCTCGGTGCCGACCTCGAAGCCCGAGGCATAGATGATGCAGTCGAGGTCGTAGTGCTCGTCGCCGACCCACACCCCGGTCTCGTCGATCAGCCGGACGCCCTGCCCGTCGGTGTCGATCAGCCGGACGTTCGGGTTGTTGTACGCCTGCAGGTACTCGTCGTGGAAGCACGGCCGCTTGCACAACTGGCGATACCAGGGCTTCAACGCCGCGGCGGTGTCCTCATCCTCCACCACCTCGTCGCAGCGCGACCGGATCTCGACCATCTTCTCGTCGTCGCTGTCGTGGTAAGCGCGCAGGAACCCCTCGGGGGTGAGATCGGGGTTCGGGCTGGAGAGCAGCTTGTCGCGGATCCGCTTGGTGAGGTCGGTCCAGCCGTCCTTCACGAGGTCCTCGTCGGTGAACCCGCCGGTTTGGAGGATGGTGAAGTTGTTCATCCACTCGTCCTGCCAGCCCGGCTCGAGCGTGGCGAACCAGTCGGGATCGATCGGGTGGTTGTTGCGGATGTCGATCGAGCTCGGCGTGCGCTGGAACACGAGCAGCTCCCCGCAGTCGCGGGCGAGGTGCGGGACGCACTGCACGGCGGTGGCACCGGTGCCGATGATGCCCACCCGCTTGTCGGCGAGGTGGGTCATCGGCGCGCCCGCGGGGTCGCCGCCGGTGTAGTCGTAGTCCCAGCGGCTGGTGTGGAAGCTGTGGCCACCGAACTCGGTGATCCCTGGGATGCCCGGCAGCTTCGGCCGGTGCAGCGGCCCCGTGCCCATCGCCACGAACTTCGCCCGCATCTCGTCGCCACGGTCGGTACGGATGATCCAGCGAGCGGCGTCGTCGTCCCACTCGAGCGACGTGACCTCGGTGGACAGCACGGCGTTGTCGTAGAGGTCGAAGTGCTCGCCGATCCGGCGGCAGTGCTCGAGGATCTCGGGCGCGTGGGCGTACTTCTCGCTCGGCATGTGGCCGGTCTCCTCGAGCAGCGGCATGTACACGAACGCCGCCGTGTCGCACTGCGCGCCGGGGTAGCGGTTCCAGTACCACGTGCCGCCGAAGTCGCCGCCCTTCTCGATGATGCGGACGTCGTCGATGCCGGCCTGTTTCAGCGCGGCGCCGGCGAGGAGCCCGCCGAAGCCGCCGCCGATGAAGGCGATGGTGACGTCGTCGGTGAGCGGTTCGCGCTCGACCTTGGCGACGTAGGGATCGTCGACGTAGTGCTCGAACACGCCGGCGACCTCGACGTACTGCTCGTTGCCCTCGGGCCGCAGGCGCTTGTCGCGCTCGGCGGCGTAGCGGGCGTGGATGGCGTCGAGGTCGGTCGGCTCGGAGACGGTGGTCATCGGTCATTCCCCCTGGATGGCGATCGACCGCAGAGTACAAGCGACGGACCGTCGACGGCCGAGCCGGAACACCCTCGGATCACGCCGGGCGTAACGTGGGCCTCGTGGCTCACCGCAACGCGTACATGACCGACGAGCTGCAGGCGATCTTCGACCAGACGGTCGAGTTCGTCGCCAAGGAGGTGGTGCCGCACGGGGACACCTGGGAGACCGACGGCAAGGTGCCGCGCGAGGTACTCGCGACGATGGGCTCGCTCGGGATGCTCGCGCTGCGCGTCCCCGAGGAACACGGCGGGCTCGGCCTCGGCATGCTCGCGTCCGCCACGCTCTCCGAGGCGCTCGGCTCGTCGACCTTCGGCGGCTTCGACGTCACCGTGCTCGTGCACACCGACATGGCCGGGCCACATCTGTTCAACTCGGGGACCGCCGAGCAGCTCACGCGATGGGCACCGGGAGTGGTGGCCGGCGAGACGATCCTGTCGATCGGCGTCACCGAACCCGACGCCGGATCCGACGTCGCGGGGATGCGGACGAGCGCGGTGCGCGACGGCGACGGGTGGCGGATCAACGGCACGAAGACCTTCATCACCAACGCCGTGTACGGCGACATGACGATCCTCGCGGCGCGCACGAACCCCGACGATCGGTACGGCATCACGATGTTCCTCGTGCCTGCCGACACGCCCGGGTTCGAGGTGGCGACCAAGCTCGACAAGCACGGCTGGCGGTGCTCCGACACGGCCGAGCTGGTGCTCACCGACGTCTGGGTCCCCGACGACCAGGTGCTCGGCACCGTGCACCGCGGCTTCTACGAGACGATGCGCAACTTCCAGAACGAGCGGATGGTGCTCGTCGGCATGGGCGTCGGCGCGGCGCAGGCGGCGATCGACATGACCAACGCCTACACGCAGGAACGCACGGCGTTCGGCGGACACCTCTACGACCTCGGTGCGATCCGTCAGCGGATGGCGATGCACCAGGCGAGCGTCGACGCCGCCCGGGCGGCGATGTACCACGCCGCGTGGCTCGGCGACCAGGGGGTCGACAACGTCAAGGAGATGTCCGGTGCCAAGGCGTTCGGGTGCGAGGTCGTCAACCGGGTCATGTACGACTGCGTCCAGTTCCACGGCGGCATGGGCTACATGCGCGAGTCGACGATCGAGCGCATGTACCGCGATG
>CAYGLH010000457.1:0-2643 GCA_964350535.1 uncultured Ilumatobacteraceae bacterium | reverse complement strand
GGTCCGCCTTCGATTCCCCACCACCCCCTGACGTCTACGGGTCCGATCCCGGCCCAGCCGCCCACCATCCGACCCCCAAACCACACGACCGACGTTTACGGGGCCGATCCCGGGCCGGCGGGCGACCATTTGACCCGCAAACCTGGGGGATCAGGTGGAGCGTGGGAGGTGGACGGTGACGGTGGTGCCGCTGCCTTCCGGGGCGTCGAGCTCGATCGTCCCGTCGTGGGCGTCGACGATCGCCGCCACGATCGACAGGCCGAGCCCGCTCGAGCCCCCGCTGCGGCCGCGCGCCTTGTCGCCGCGGTAGAACCGGTCGAAGGCGTGCGCCGCCGTCGCGGCGTCCATCCCCGTGCCGTCGTCGCGCACCCGCAGCACGACGTCGTCCGCACCGTCGACCATCACGCCGAGCAGGATCGCGGTGCCCGCCGGGTTGTGCTGCGTGGCGTTGGCGAGCAGGTTGGTCACCACCTGGCGGAGGGCGTCGGGGTCGCCGAGCACCAGCGCTGCGCCGTCGGCCGGGAGGTCGACCCCGACATCGGCATCCGGCACCGCGGCGAGATGGTCGACCGCGGCGTTGCGGGCGACCTCGGCGAGGTCGACGACCCGACGCTCGTCCACCCGTCCCTCGTCGAGCCGCGCCAACGTCAGCAGTTCCTCCACCAGCCGGGCCAGCCGCGCCGCCTCGGTGTTGATCCGCATCATCTGCGTGGTGACCGCCTCATCGTCGGTCGCCGCGCCGCTGAGGTACAGCTCCGAGTAGCCGCTGATCGAGGTCAACGGGGTGCGCAACTCGTGCGACGCATCGGCCACGAACTGATGGAGCCGCGACTCGGCGGCCTCCTTGGCAGCGAACGACTCCTGGATCCGGTCGAGCATCGCGTTGAGCGATTCGGCCAACTGCTGCATCCCCGGATCGGGTGTCGCCGCCGTCGCTCGGCGATCGAGGTCGCCGGCGGCGATGGCCCGAGCCGTGGCGATCATGTCGTCGTACGGGCGCAGGCTCATCCGCAGGAGCCACCAGAAGACGAGCCCGAGCACCGCGATCACCGCGAAGAGCGTGATCAGCAGCCAGCGGCTCAGCGCGATCAGCGCGTCGCGGAGGTCGTCGAGTGGCTGCGCGACGGCGAGGTAGGTGCCGTCGGGAAGTGCGGTGGCGAGCACCCGGTAGTCCAGCGAACCGTCGGCCGACTCGGCATCGAACGGTGCGTCGAGGCGCGACACCACCGTGCTCGCCGTGAGCTCGGGAAGTGGCAACGGTGCCGAGCGGGCGCCCGCCGGGACCGCCAGCACCTCCTCGCGTCCGTCGTAGACGAAGACGGCCCGCTCGTTGACCTCCACGTCGAGCATGCCTAAGTCGTCGAGGTCGAGCCGCTCCAGGGCGACGACGAAGTTGTCGACCGAGGTCTCGAGGTCGTCGTCGACGGCGTCGATCAAGCGATCGCGGACCACGAGCACCGTGATCACCGACGCCGCGACGTACACCGCGACGAGCACCCCGAGGATCAGGGCGACGATGCGGCGGCGAGTCATCAGCGATCCGTGCGCAGGGTGTAGCCGACGCCGCGCACGGTGCGGATCAGCCGCGGTTCGACGGCGTCGACCTTCTTGCGCAGGTAGCTGATGTAGGTCTCGACCGAGCTCGCACTGCCGCCGTAATCGTAGTTCCACACGTGCTCGGTGATCTGCTGCTTGGACACGACGCGCTCGGCATTGAGCAGCAGGTAGCGCAGCACCTTGTACTCGGTCGGCGACAGATCGATCGCGACGCCGTGGCGGGTGACCTCGTGACGGTCGTCGTCCATCGCCAGGTCGGCGTAGCGGTGCACCGCCGCCTCACTCGCGGCGCCCGCCGCGCCGGTCCGCTTCAGCACGGCGTGGACGCGCGCCACCACCTCTTCCAGACGGAACGGCTTGGCCACGTAGTCGTCGGCTCCCTGGGTGAACCCGTGCAGCACGTCGTCCTTGCCGTCGCGGGCGGTGAGGAAGATCACCGGCGTGTCGTCGTGGTCGGCACGCATCCGCCGGCACACCTCGTAGCCGTCGACGCCGGGCATCGTGACGTCGAGCAACACGATCGCCGGGGCGAACGTCGGCACCAGCCGCAGCGCCTCGTGGCCGTCGGTGGCGGTCGTGACGTCGAAACCCTGGAAGCGCAGCGACGTCGCCAGCAGGTCGCGGATGTACTCCTCGTCGTCGACGACGAGGATGCGGACGGGCGACGACGGGGACACGGGATCTCTGATGGGATCTCTTGCAGATCTTGAGGGAATTCCAAGGTTGGAGCGATGCGCTACGCCCGCATGTCTACCTGGTTGTACAAGCTCGGGAAGTTCTCGGTCCGCCACCGCGCCCTCGTCCTGCTCGGATGGGTCGGTGCGCTCGTCGTCATCGCCGTGGGTGCGACGCTCGCCGGCGGCGAGTCGTCGGACGAGTTCTCGATCCCCGGCACGGAGAGCCAGGAAGCGTTCGACCTGCTCGACGAGCGCTTCCCCGCCGCCTCGGGCACCTCGGCCCGGATCGTGTTCGCCTCTGGTGACGGTTCGCCGCTCGCCGACTCACAGGACGCCATCGACGACACGCTGGCCGAGGCGGCGGAGCTCCCGGGTGTCTTGATGGTGACCGACCCGTTCGAGACCGGCA
>CAYGLH010000456.1:0-2649 GCA_964350535.1 uncultured Ilumatobacteraceae bacterium | reverse complement strand
AGCCCCGGCGGGTCGGTCACCGCCGGCATGGCGATCTACGACACGATGCAGTTCGTCGGGTGCGACGTCGCCACGGTGTGCCTCGGGCTCGCCGCGTCGATGGGCCAGTTCCTGCTCACCGCCGGCGCTGACGGCAAGCGCTACACGCTGCCGAACGCCCGCATCATGATGCACCAGCCCCTCGCCGGCTTGCGCGGCCAGGCGGCCGACATCGCGATCCAGGCCGAGCAGCTGCGCTACACCAAGCGGCGGATGGCCGAGCTGATCGCCCAGCACTCGGGCCAGAGCTTCGAGCAGATCCAGGCCGACTCCGCGCGCGACCGGTGGTTCACCGCCGACGACGCCCGCGACTACGGGCTCGTCGACAAGGTCATCCTGCGCCGCGGCGAGATCGTCTGACCGCCACCACGGGTCGGGCCCCGGGGTTCACTCCGGGTGCTCGACGATGGTGAACACGGGGCCGATCTCCACCGCGCAATTCGCCTGGAGCCACCGCTCGACCTCGGCCGCCGCCTTCTCGCTCGAGTAGATCGCGGCGAGCGCCGCCTGCTCCGACTCGGCGTCGCCCGGCACCACCGTGCTCGCCGTCTCGAACGCCGCCAACAGCTGATTCCACTCCGCCTCGATCGAGAGCGGCGCCAGGTCGGCGATCTCCCGGTACAGGTCGAGCACCGGCTCGATCTGATCCGCGAACTGCACCGGCGGATCGGTCAGCGCGGCCTTGTTCTCGTCGATCTCGCCGCAGAACCGTTCGGCGTTGCCGCCGTCGTCGTCCCCGCCGCACCCGACGGCCAGGGCCGCGCACACGGCGCTGGCCGTGAGGACGCGGGTCGGCCGTCGGAACACGTCCGGCATTGTGGCAGCGGTTCGGGTCGGAGCGGCGGCACGGCCCGCCGGCCAACCCGGTGACACCCCCCGGCTATCGTCTCCTCCACGTCGTCGTTGCCGGCTCCGTCCGGTCGCCGACTGCGATCGGAGGGTTCGCGCTCACCTCCTCCCGTCCATCCGTGTCTCTTCACGTGTGCCTGGAGGCCTCCGATGTTCGCATCCATCCCGTCAGCGGTGCTGTGTGGCGCCGATGGCAACCCGATCACCGTCGAAGTCCACATCGGCGACGGTCTCCCGTCCTTCGCCCTCATCGGCCGCCCCGAAGGGGCCGTGCGCGAGGCGCGCGACCGCGTGCGGGCGGCGTTCATGTCGTCCGGTCTCCACTGGCCCAACCGGCGCGTCACGATCAGCCTCGCCCCGCCGCACGAACGCAAGACCGGGTCGGCACTCGACCTGGCGATCGCGGTGGCGATCCTCGTGGCGACCGAACAGGTGCCGGCCGGCGCTGTCGCCGGGACGGCGTTCGTCGGCGAACTGGGCCTCGACGGGTCGGTCCGGCCGGTCCCCGGGGTGGCGCCGATGGTCGGGTCGCTCGACCCGTGCCGCTCGGTCGTCCCAAGGGCGAACCTGCCGGAGGCGTTGGTCGCCACCGCCGGGACGGCGGTGGCCGTCGACGACCTGTCGGAGCTGGCGGCCGTGCTGTGCGGCGAGGCGGACTGGCCGAGGGTCGCCGTCCACCCGCCGGGCGACCCCCACGTCAGGGTGCCCGACCTCGCCGACGTGCGCGGCCAACCGATGGCCCGGCAGGCACTCGAGGTCGCTGCGGCCGGGGCCCACCATCTGCTGTTCGTCGGGCCGCCCGGCTCGGGCAAGACGATGTTGGCATCGCGCCTCGTCGGCCTGCTCCCTCCGCTCGAACGCTCGGCGGCGCTCGAGGCGACCATGGTCCACTCCGCAGCCGGCCGGCACCTGCCGGCCGGCGGGTTGATCACGCACCCGCCGTTCAGGGCTCCTCACCACGGGGCCTCGGCGGCGGCGCTCGTCGGCGGTGGGTCGCGTGACATCGTGCCCGGCGAGGCGTCGCTGGCACACATGGGCATCCTCTTCCTCGACGAGATCGCCGAGTTCGCGCCGAAGGTGCTCGATGGTCTCCGCGAACCGCTCGAGAGCGGCTCGATCAGTGTGTCGCGGGCCGAGGCGAGGGCCCATCTGCCGGCGCGGTTCCTCCTCGTGGCATCGATGAACCCCTGCCCGTGCGGTGGTTCCGGCGCGCCGGGTGGCTGCTGCTGCGACGCCAGCGCGGTCAACCGGTACGTCCGTCGGCTGTCCGGTCCGCTCCTCGATCGCTTCGACCTGCGGGTCTGGGTCCACCGCCCTGCGGTCGACCAGCTGCTGTCCGACGAGCGCGGCGAGGCATCGGCGGTCGTCGCCGAGCGTGTCGAGGGTGCCCGCTGCCGCTCGATCGAGCGGCAGGGCTGTCTCAACGCCGAGCTCCCGGCCGACCTGCTCGACGAGGTGGCGCCCCTCAGTGACGATGCCCGCGCCCACCTCCGCCACGAGCTCGAAGCGGGCCGCCTGAGCGGGCGCGGGTATCACCGGATCCGGCGAGTCGCCCGCACCATCGCCGACACGTCATCCGAGCCGCAGGCCGTCGTCGGCCTGTCCGAGGTGGTGCTGGCGTTGCGGATGCGGACATCACTGGTGTCCGGTCACGATGCGTGGAGGGCGGCGTGACCGCGGGCGAGGCCGAGCTCGGCCATCTGGCGGCGCTCGCAGGGCTCGAGCGCATGACGCGGGCTCGACTCGACGTGCTGTTGTCGT
>CAYGLH010000455.1:452-2650 GCA_964350535.1 uncultured Ilumatobacteraceae bacterium | reverse complement strand
CACCGATCACGGTGACCGTCGCTGCCCCGCGGGCGCGCGCCTCGTCGAGCGCCAGTTGCGTGTCGGTACAGTCCTTGTCGCGGGGATGCTCGATCACTTCGATGTGGGCGGTCGCCCAGGCCAGTCCGTCCGCGCTCACCGAGTCGAGGTCGCCGACGAGGACGTGTGGCTCGATCCCCGCCGCCCGGGCGTGGTCGAGGCCGCCGTCGACGGCGATGACGAGCGCGTCGGAGGGCAACAGGTCGAGCGCCGGGCGCGGCAATGCCGTCGCCCCGGTGATCACCACGACTCGCTCCGTCACGCTTCCTCCGCCGGCATTATCCGGATCAGGTTCACGGGTCGACGACGGCAGTCGTCCTCTCAGCCCGCCGTGCCTGCGAGCTCCCCATCTGTCAGCGGCCCACCGTACACCGCGTGGACGCGGTTCGCGGGGTCGGTCCGGGCCGCGCCCGTTCAGCTGACCGTCCGCACGAGCAGCGACACGGCCGAGATCGTGAGGATGGCGATGATCGCGAGGTCGAAGCCGCGGGCCGACATGCGCGTCCGGAGGGCCGCCCCGAGCGGGATCGAGGCGAGCACGGGGATGCACGCCAGCAGCGTCGCCTGGACCCGGCCGGAGAGCTCGCCGTCGGCGACGAGGATGACGAGCTGGGTCAGCCCGGTGATGAAGAACAGGGCGGTGACCGACAGCACGTGGGCACTGCGCGGCAGGCGGTAGCTGTGGATCCACGCCCCGACGATCGGGCCGGAGATCCCGATGCCGCCCTGGAAGGCGCCCGCGACCGCGCCGACGACGGGCGCCGCACGTCGCGAGCGCTCCGGCGTGGTGTGCAGATCCGGGTTGGCGAAGAAGTTCACGACGTAGATGACGATCGCCGCGATCAGCGCGAACACCAGCGGCTCCTCGGGCAGGCTGACGAACAGCAGTGTCCCGACGATCGCGCCGAGCACACCGAACAGGGCCAGCGAGGGCAGGTCGCGCGTCTCGGGCCACGAGCGCCTCGCCCCGACCATCAGCACCGCGTTGGCCAGCACGTTGGGGAAGGCGATCACGACGACCGCGTCCTCGAGGTCGACGAACATCGACGCCACCGGGATGACGATGAGCGGCAGGCCCATGCCCGTGACCGCCTTGATCGTCGAGCCGACCACCACGGCGACGAGGATGATCGCCAGCTCACCTCCGGACATTCGAACGATTCTCTCGGGAACGCGGCGCGATCGGCCAGACTCGGACCATGACGGATGACTCAGCCACCTTCGCCGCGCTCGTGTTGCGGGAGTCGGATGACGGACCTGTCGGCGCCATCGAGCAGCTCACCGACGCCGATCTGCCGGACGGCGACGTGACCGTGGCGATCGACTACTCGTCGCTGAACTACAAGGACGGCATGGCCCTCACCGGTGCCGGGCGCATCGTCCGCTCGTACCCGATGGTGCCGGGGATCGACTTCGCCGGCACCGTCGTCGAGAGCTCCTCACCCGAGTTCCGTGTCGGCGACGGGGTGATCCTCACCGGGTGGGCCGTCGGCGAGCGCCACTGGGGTGGGTACGCGCAGCGGCAGCGCGTGCGCTCCGAATGGCTCGTGCGCCGTCCCGACGCGCTGACGAGCCGTCAGACGATGGCGATCGGCACCGCGGGGCTCACCGCGATGATGTGCGTGATGGCGCTGGAGGACGGCGGCGTCCAGCCCGCGGACGGTCCGGTCATCGTCACCGGTGCCGCAGGTGGCGTGGGCTCGGTGGCTGTCGCTCTGCTCGCTCGACGGGGGTACGAGGTCGCGGCGGTCACCGGTCGCCCCGACACGCACGACTACCTGCGCTCGTTGGGTGCCACCCAGTTGCTCGGCCGCGCCGACCTCGAGGGCGAGGCGCGGCCGCTCGACTCGGAGATGTGGGCGGGAGCCGTCGACACCGTCGGCTCGGCGATCCTCGCCAAGGTGCTCAGCCAGATGCGCTACGGCGGCGTTGCTGCGGCCTGTGGCCTGGCCGCGGGCTTCGACCTGCCCACCACCGTGATGCCGTTCATCCTGCGCGGTGTGCGCCTGCAGGGCATCGACTCGGTGATGGCTCCCCGCGAGGTGCGCGACGCGGCGTGGGCACGGCTCGCCGACGACCTCTCGGAGGCCGCGCTCGACGAGTTGACCGAGGTCGTCCCGATGAGCGAACTGCTCGAGCGGGGGCCGAGTATTCTCGCC
>CAYGLH010000455.1:0-442 GCA_964350535.1 uncultured Ilumatobacteraceae bacterium | reverse complement strand
ACACACCCGCCGCATCCCGCCGTCCACGACCCGCACATCCGCCCGAGATCGACCCAGCATCGACCCAGCATCGACCGAGGAGACCCATGCCGAGCCACCCCGAACACCCGCCCGAGTGGATCGATTCCGCACCGATCGTGGTGGAGCGGAGCCGCAAGATGGCCGCCACCCCGACCGAGGTGTGGCGCTACATCGCCGACCACGAGGGATGGCCCGACTGGTTCGAGTCGCTCTCGAAGGTCGAGGTCACCGGCGCGCCGACCGGCGTCGGTGGGCAACGTCGCGCCTCTGCCGGACCACTCTCGTTCGACGAGGTGTTCACCGCCTGGGACGAGGACGAGCGCTTCGCCTTCGCCGTCGTCGGCTCGAAGCTGCCGTTCCTCGCCGGCATGGCCGAGGAGGTGCGCATCGAACCGATCGACGGCGGCTGCAAGGTCACCTA
>CAYGLH010000454.1:0-2653 GCA_964350535.1 uncultured Ilumatobacteraceae bacterium | reverse complement strand
TCGATCGCCACGGGGCGGAGGTGGGGTGGTTCGTCGTGTTCGTCATCTGGCCCTGCTTCGCGCGTTCGTCGGACGATCGGCCCGACGTACTAAGTAAGGCTACACGGATGGGAAGCGTCAGCAGGTCGTCGACTCGAGGCCACACCGAGTTCAACCCGTACCCCGACGCTGACCAGCCGGCGTCACGATATTCGTCGGGCCCGGGCGCCGGGACCTGCGGTCATCCCTGCGTACCACTGGTCGAGCAGCGTGTGGGCGAGGCGGTGGATGTCGGTCGATCGTCCGGCGAAGGTGTAGGCGATCGGCGCAGTCAGGTGAGTGAGTGCCAGCGACGCGGCGAGCCCGCTCGGGACGGTGTCTGGCAGCTCGCCACCTTCGATTCCCGCGTCGACGATCGTGTGGACGAGGGCGAACAGCTCGGGGTGCGCATCGTGGGGATCGGAGTGCGGGAGCGACTGCACGAACGTTCGCGCCATCCCGAGGTGACCAGGGCCCGCATGTCGCCAGGCATCCACGATGGCATCGGCAACTTGTCCGAGTGCAGCCCTGACGTCGGCCGCGCCGAGCGCATCGAGCCGACGTCCGGCATCGTCGGCGAGGCGACGATTGAACTCGCGCAGCAGACCGGACTTGGTGCCGTAGATGCGGAAGAACGTGGCCCGACCGACCCCCGCCCGCTCGCAGATCTCCTCCACGCTCACGTCGTCGAAGCCGGTCGACGTCAGCAGTTCGTCGGCCGCATCGTAGAGGCGCTGGGCGTTGTCGTGCCGACGCATCGCCCGGCCGTCGGCGGGCGCCGCGACACTCGCGTCGGTCTCTGTCGATTCGACCACTCGCACGCTCCCCTCGGCCCCCACACACCAACGCAGGCGACGGACGGCCGGTACTGAGACTTGACGCTCAGAACAAAGGTAGTGATACTTGAGTCTCAGCGTCAAGGAACGGCTGGATTCCCAACCGATGGCAATCGCCGGGCGCAGAGACACGGAGGAACTCGCGATGTTCGATCTCGTCATCCGCAACGGCCTGGTCGTCGACGGCACCGGCGCCGAACCCGTCGTCGCCGACGTTGCCATCGACGGCGACAGGATCGTCGCGATCGGTCCACCCGGTGAGGTTCTCGGCGGTGCGACTCGGGAGATCGACGCCGGCGGCCTCGTCGTGACTCCCGGGTTCGTGGACATCCACACCCACTTCGACGGACAGGCGACGTGGGACGAGTTCCTCGAACCCGCCACTCCTCATGGCGTGACCACCGTCGTGTTCGGCAACTGCGGCGTCGGCTTCGCCCCCGTCAGGCCCGGCGGCAAGGACGAGCTGATCTCGCTGATGGAAGGGGTCGAGGACATCCCCGGGACGGCACTGTCCGAGGGCATGTCGTGGAACTGGGAGACGTTCGAGGAGTACCTCGACGTACTCCGCGACGGCCGGTGGACCGCCGACGTCGGCGCGATGATCGCCCACGGCCCGGTGCGTGCATACGTGATGGGCGAACGCGGCGTGCGCAACGCGGATGCCACCGCCGACGACATCGCACAGATGGCCGCCATCGTCGAGTCGGCCATACTCGCCGGAGCGGTCGGGTGCTCGACGTCGCGCACGCTCGGACACACAGCGACGAGTGGCGAGCCGGTGCCGGGCACCTTCGCGGGCGAAGACGAAGTCTTCGCGCTCGCCCGTGCCGTCGCCCGAGCAAACGAGCAGACGGGCCGGCGTGCGGTGCTCGAGTGGGCGCCGTCGGGTATCACCGACGACGACCACCTCGATCCCCGCCAGGAGGTCGAGTGGATGATCCGCATCGCCGCCGAGACCGGCGTGCCGGTCACGTTCCTGCTCCTCCAGACGGCCTACGACTCGACGATGTGGCGGACCCAGCTCGACATGATCGCCAAGGCCCGCGCCGAGGGCCACGAGGTGACCGCTCAGGTCGCAGGTCGCCCCTTCGGCGTGCTGTTCAGCCTGCAGGCCCGGCACCACTTCGCTGACCTGCCCAGCTTTGCTCACCTCGTCGAGGCGTCGGCGTCGGAACGGGCAACTGCGATGAGCGACCCCGCGCTCCGGTCGCAACTGATCGCCGAGTTCGGCCCGTTCGCCGAGACGGTCAGCTCCCTCAACGCCACCGCGGCCCGACTGTTCAGCGACTTCGAGCGCCTGTACGTGCTGGGCGACCCCGTCGACTACGAGCCGGATCGCACCAAGTCGATCGCCGGGATCGCCGAGGCCCGTGGCGTCGATCCGGTGGAGGCCCTGTACGACGAGTATCTGGCGCGCGACGGGCAGGCAGTGATCATGTCCACACTGCTCGGGTACGTCGACGGCAACGGCGACGCGCTCCACGACATGCTCATCGAGGACGGCACCGTCATGGGACTCGCAGATGCCGGTGCGCACTGCTTCTTCATCTGCGACGCCTCCACGCCGACCTGGAACCTCGCCCACTGGGTTCGCGACCGCGACGGGTCACGGGTCCCGCTCGCCGAGATGGTCAAGCTCATGACGGCCGACACCGCCGATCTGTTCGGCTTCGATGATCGAGGCCGACTCCTGCCGGGCAAGCGGGCCGACCTGAACGTGATCGACCTCGAAGGTGTATCGCTCCGGGAACCCCACGTCGTGCGGGATCTCCCTGCAGGAGGCCCGCGATTCCTGCAAC
>CAYGLH010000453.1:1960-2674 GCA_964350535.1 uncultured Ilumatobacteraceae bacterium | reverse complement strand
CACTCGGAACGGTCGTTCAGTCATCACGCGATCCTGCCACCGCCCCCGATCCCACCCGAAATTTGCCGTGATCATCGCGCTGAGCGCGACCGGCAGCGCATATTTCGGGTTGGTCCCGACATCCTGTAGTGGATGAGCGATGCGGATCGCGCCTGGGGCGCCTTCACCGACGACGGGCCGTGGCAACTCGAGCGGGACGCCATCAGTTGGCTCCCGGTGGCGGCGACGCTGCGCGCCCGTGCGCAGGCCGACGTCCCCCGGTTGACCGCGCCGTCGCGCCTGCCGCCCGGCTCGCGGGTCGTGAGCGTGATGCGACACCTCGGCGGCGCCGTCGTCCCGTGGCTCCTGCGCAGCCGTCGCGGCCGGTACGCCAGCAGCGACGAGAGCCGCCAGGACATCTCCGTCCGCCTGCGGACGGCAGCAGAGGCGCTCGGGCCGACCTACATCAAACTCGGACAGATCATCTCCGCCGGCGAAGGGTTGTTCCCGCCCGAGCTCGTCTCCGAGTTCAAGAAGTGTCGCGACCAAGTACCACCCGAGCCGTTCGACACCGTGCGCCTCACGATCGAGCAGGATCTTGGCGGCCGGATCGAGGACCTCTTCAGCCACATCGATCCGACGCCGCTGGCCGCCGCCTCGATCGCCCAGGTCCACGCCGCGACGCTGCGCACCGGTGAATCGGTGGTCGTGAAGGTGCAGCGGGCGACAGTCGGC
>CAYGLH010000453.1:0-1950 GCA_964350535.1 uncultured Ilumatobacteraceae bacterium | reverse complement strand
GCGACCCGGCGCCCCGGCGCCCCGGTGGCCGCGACCGTGCCCCCGCCGCCCGCCGCCGAGCTCGTACACGGCGGCCCCCGCGTGATGGCGGGGCTCGCCCCGCATCTCGTGGGCCGGATCTCGGTCGCCGCGCTCGCCAACCCGCCGGCGCTGGTCGAGCTGTTCGCGGAGACGATCGTCGAGGAGCTCGACTTCCGGATGGAAGCGGCGAACATGCTCGACATCGCCACGATGTTGCGCGACCTCGAGCAGGACCGCTACGTGGTCCCTCGTCCGCACCCGAAGATGGTCACCCGCCGCGTGCTGGTGATGGAGCGCGTCGACGGCTTCAACTTCGACGACGCCGAAGGCATGCGCGCGGCCGGCATCGACACCGAGGACATCATCCGCACCGCGATGATCGCCTTCATGGAGGGCGCCATGGTGGAGGGCATCTTCCACGGCGATCTGCACGGCGGCAACCTCTTCGTGCTCCCGGACGGGCGCACGGCGCTGCTCGACCACGGCATCGTCGGCCGCCTCTCCCCCGGCGGGCGTCAGGCGTTCCTCCGCCTGATGCTGGGATCGATGACCAACGACCTGATGGGCCAGATGGCCGCGCTGCGCGACCTCGGCGCGCTGCCGCCGGACACCGACCTGCAGGCGGTGATCACCGACCTCCGGCTCGATGATGACGTCGTCGACCCGACCACGCTCACGGGCGAGGAGCTGGTCCACGAGGTCCAGCGGGTGGTGAAGGCCCTCCTCGGCTACGGGGCCAAGCTCCCCAAGGTGCTCATGCTGTACGTGAAGAACATGGTCTTCCTCGACGGCGCCATCGCCCGGCTCGCTCCGGACCTCGACATCCTGGCCGAGGTGTCGAGCATCTCCATGCTGTTCACGCAGAAGCACGGCGAGCGTCTCGGGCGCGAGTTGGGCATCGATCCGACCTCGGTGGAGTTCGACTTCGACGGGGTGAAGGCGTCGATGGGGCTCGAGTCGTCGACCAGCTCGATCAGCTACCGCCAGTTGCAGGAACGGCGGCAGTTGATCCAGAAGCGGATGCGCGACCACGTCGAGGGATCCCGCTGATCGCGCGTCGGCACGACGCGCCGACGGCGGCCCGGCTGCACGGGTAGGGTCGCTCGCCGTGCGCGTCGTGATCGCCCGTTGTTCCGTCGACTACTCCGGCCGCCTCGACGCCCACCTCCCCGAGGCGACCCGCCTGATCATGGTCAAAGCCGACGGGTGCGTCGCGATCCACGCCGACGGCGGCGCGTACAAGCCGCTCAACTGGATGAACGCCCCCAACACGCTGCGCATCGACGACGAGGTGTGGACGGTCACCAACCCGAAGCAGGAGACCCTGACGATCACGCTGCACGAGGTGCTGAGCGACGTGGAGCACGAGCTCGGCGACGATCCCGGACTCCAGAAGGACGGCGTGGAAGCCCATCTCCAGGAGCTGCTGGCGGCGAGCCCCGGCGCGATCGAAGACGGCCTGACGCTCGTGCGCCGTGAGTACCCGACCGCCATCGGGCCGGTCGATCTCGTGTGCCGCGACGCCACCGACACCGTGGTCGCGGTGGAGGTCAAGCGACGTGGCGAGATCGACGGCGTCGAGCAGCTCACCCGGTACATCGAGCGCCTGCGGCTCGACTCCTCGCTCGGCGACGTGCGCGGCGTCTTCGTCGCCCAGGTCGTCAAGCCGCAAGCACGCGTGCTCGCCGAGTCACGCGGCTACCGCTGCGTCGAGGTCGACTACGACGAGCTCCGCGGCCTCCGACCGGACGATCTCCGGCTTTTCTGAGGGCGTCGCCCACGGGGCGCCGCCAGCCAGCCGGGCCGAGACGAGGGCGTCGCCCACCGGGCGCCGCCAGCCAGCCGGGCTCCCTGGCGGTCGCGCCGGCGGCGGGTCCGCACGTGACCGGACGCGTCCGGGGCGTCGCCTACGCGGTGCTGGCGGCCGGA
>CAYGLH010000452.1:0-2680 GCA_964350535.1 uncultured Ilumatobacteraceae bacterium | reverse complement strand
CGACCGCCGACACGGTCAGACGCTCGTGGGCATCGTCGCCCGAACCGTCCGGGGTGAGCACGAGCAGCTCGGCTCGGCGGGAAAGCTCGCCGGCAGGTGTCCGGTAGATGGCGACGTACGGCACGCCCCCGTGCTCCACCGGGAGCGGCTCGAGCCCGAAGTCGACGAACCGCGTGCCGTCGGTGCATTCGTCCCAGCAGACGGCGGCGGCGAGGTCGGCGGGCTCGATGGTGGAGCAGCCCGGTGAAGAGGCGCGCTGGCGGCGCGCCACGAGGACTCGCTCGGCGATCGTGAGCGGGTCCTCGGTGCACCAGAGCGGATCGACCGTCGCCGGTGTGGTGGTCGACGGCGCCGGACCGACGACACGCTCGTCCGCCGGAACCGGTTCGAGCAGGGTCGCTGCGCCCGGTTCGCCGGGGATGCCCGGGACGGCGAGGTCGTCGGTGGTCGGGTCCTCCGCCACGCCGCACCCGACGAGCAGCGCGACGACGAGGACCGTGATCGGTCCGTCAGCGCGTCGCACCCCTCCATGGTCGCGCCCGAGCGCGTCGATGCAAGCGCGGGCCGGTGATCGGCCGGATCAGCCCGCCAGCGCGGCGAGCAACTTCTTCGGGGTGTCCTTGGGGCTGATCTTCTGCCAGGCCTCTTGGACCTTGCCGCCCTCGTCGACGAGGAACGCGCTGCGCTGGACGCCCATGTACTCGCGCCCGTACATCTTCTTCAGCACCCACACGCCGTACTTCTCGGCGACGGCGTGGTCCTCGTCGGACAGCAGCGTGAACCCGAGCTCGTACTTGTCGTCGAACTTCTTCAGCTTGGCGGGGGCGTCGGGGCTGATGCCGAGGATCACCGTGTCGCCGATGTCGTCGGCGATGTCGCGCAGACCGCACGCCTGGGTGGTGCAGCCGGGGGTGTCGGCCTTCGGGTAGAAGTACACGAGCACCTTGCGACCCTTGAACGACGACAGCCGGAGCTTGTCACCGTTCTGATCGGCGAGGTGGAAGGCGGGGGCGCGGTCTCCGGCATCGGGCATGGCGCCGATGGTAGCGAGGGGTGTCGCCCGGTCAGATCTCGGCGATCTCGAGCTTGCCCGACGGATTCGCCGCCGCGGTCTCGCTGTCGGACGAGGCCGCGGTGCACACGAGCAGGTGCCGCCGGTCGGGTCCGCCGAGTGCGCAGGCGAACGCCTCCTGCGAGGTGGCGACCCGGTGGGTGACACGGCCGCCTTGTTCGACGCGCAGCACCTCCGGACCCATCGCGTTGGCGACCCAGATCGCACCATGGTCATCGGCGTCGATGCCGTCGGGAAGCGCGACGGCGCCGTCCGCCGCCACCAGCGAGGCCCACGTCCGACGGCCCGACAAGGTGCCGTCGGCGGCCTTGTCGAAGGCGGTGAGCTCCATCCCGAGCGACTGCGCGACCACGAGCGTCGACCCGCCGTCGAGGGTGACCACACCGTTCGGGAACGCCAGATCGTCGGCGGCAACGGCCACCGAGCCATCGGCGTCGACGCAGGCGAGCACGGCGGTGTACGCGTCGCGGTCGGTGGCGATCGCAGCGAGCAGCCCGGGAGCGCCCATCGATGCGAGCGCACCGTCGAGGTCGAAGCCGAAGTTCCCGACGAACGCCCGCCCGGCGTCGTCGACCAGCATGTCGTTGCAGTGGAACGTCGCCACGTCCCCGAGGTCGGCGTGCTCGACCACCGAGCCATCGGGTTCGCGTCGCAGCACCTTGCGGGCGAGCATCGCCACGAACAGCAGCCGTCCGTCCGGCAACCAGCCGAGTCCGGACGGTCGCTCGTCGCCGAGCGTCGCCGCATCGATCTCGGTGCGCACGTCGCCGTCGATGCCCACGCTGCAGATCTCGTGCGCGTAGAAGTCGCTGAACCAGACCCGCCCGTCGTGCCAGCGCGGGCCCTCGCAGAAGTACCGACCGTCGACGAGCGTGGTCGCTTCGACCTCCGTGAGGTCCGGTGCGTTCTCCATGATCCCCTCCTCCGAGCGCCCGTGGGATCGGGGTGTCGCTCAGGCGATCAATTGTCGGTCGCGTCGACGTCTGGTGACGAGTCCGAACACGGCTCGCCACCCGATCAGGAACAGACCGATGAACGCGGTGGCGACCACCACGAACGCCGTGGCCGTGCCGTCGTCGAAGACGATGCTGCGGATGAGCATCCCGACGAGCACCGTGATCGGCCACATCAACAGGCCGGTGAGCCACGATGTGGGGCGACGCCAGGTGCGCACGACCAGCCACGCCACCAGCAGCCCGACGTAGAACGGGATCGCAGTGTCGAGGAAGTTCGCCGGGTCGGTGTCCTGGTCGTGCTCGCGCTGGCCGATGGCGACGAACAGCGTGATGACCGCGGCGTCGAGCCCGGCGGCGAGCGGTGTGAATCGATGCACGCCGGAAGTCTGTCAGCCCTCGGACGCAAAGCCGCCGAGCGTGCCGCGGTAGAACACCAGCGGCTGCGGCGGCAGGCCGTCGTGATCGGCGTCTGCGTCGAGCGCTCCGACCCGTCCGAGCACGAAGTAGTGGTCGCCCATCTCGTGCACCTCCTCGACCGTGCAGTCGATCCAGGCGACCGCCCGATCGATCACCGGCGAACCGCTCGGGGCGCGATGCCATGCGACGCCGTCGAAGCGGGTGTCCTCGGTGCCGCTCTTGGCGAACTTCCAGC
>CAYGLH010000451.1:0-2693 GCA_964350535.1 uncultured Ilumatobacteraceae bacterium | reverse complement strand
GACTGACCCACTCGAGCGTGGCGGCGATCTCGAGGGCGCTGTCGATGTCGGGCGTGTCGATGCCCACGGCGAGCGCGCCGAACGGGATCCGCACGTAGTCCTCCCACACGGCGATCTCCGACCCACCGAACGCCCCGTCGTTCAGCGGCACGAGTGACACGTCGGGTCCCGTGGCGTCGACGTGGTCGCAGCGGCCGTCGTTGTCCCAGTCCGAGCAGAGGTAGCCGTCGAGCAGGAGCTGGTTGTCGAGATCCTCGGAGTGTCCGACCGCCGCCTCGCCGTCGATCCGGATCGTCGCTGGGATGAGCCCGCGGCGCGTCGCCATGAGCTCGCGGTACACGAAGTCGAGTTGGGCGCCGGTTGCCAGCACGGTGCGTGATGTCGGGCTGTCCGAGTACCGCAGGGTCCAGTCGGATCCGGTTGGGAGCGGGAGGGGCACGCCGAAGCTGGCGGCCGCCTCCTGGGGGCTGATGCCGAGACGGGCGTTCGGATCGCCGGAGCGCGCCACGTCGGCACCCGCAGGGAACTCGACCGGGAACCGATCGGGGAGCGCGTCGACGATCTGGAGGTCGACGAGCTCGGAGGTCGTCCCTGCGACCTCCTCGTCGGTGCTCGTCAGAGACTGGAAGACGATCAGTCCGGTCTCGTCGTCGACGATCTGCACCGTCGTTTGGATCGCGCCCTCGAACTCGTCGGGGCCGGGCACGACGTCGACGGTGGTCACCCGCCAGCCCGGACGCCCCTCGTGGGTCACCTCTTCGACGGTTTGGTCGGCCTGCGGGAACACCTCCACGATCGCCGTCGGCGAGTGGCCGACGAGGATGCTGAACGCCAGCGAGGCATCCGTGGAGCCGACGATCTCCTGGTACGCCGTCGATCCATCGAGGTTGCTGAACACGGCGCGATCCAGCCCGCTGGCCGCGTCGAAACTGGCTCGCAGTTCGTCGCCGGACTCGATGTAGCTCGACCCGTCGGCGCGCATCCACACCTCGACACGGCTGGGCGCGTCGAGGTTCGCCGTCGACGGCAGCGTGCCGGCCGGGCGCACCGTCGCCCGGAACCCGGGCAGGTTGCTGAGTGCCGCCACCTGGCGTGCCCGCACCTCGTCGACGGCGGCGGCGCGTGCGGACGGCGGGGTCACGGCCTCCCCGGCACCCACGGTGGGGGCGACGGTCGAGGTCGGTGCGGGCTCGGTCGGCGCGACGGTGGTCGCAGGCACCGCAGACGGCGGCTCCTCGTCGTCCGTGGCGTCGCTGGAGGGAGTGGTGTCGGTGGGTTCCTCGTCATCCGTGGCGTCGCTGGAGGGAGTGGTGTCGGTGGGTTCCTCGTCGTCCGTGGTGCTGCTGGTCGGGGTGGTGTCGGCCGGCTCCTCGTCGGCAGCCGTGGAGTCGGGCACGTCGAGTGGATCGAGGCGGTCCTCCGGCGGGTCGTCGCTGACCGTGGTCGCCAGCAGCACGATGGCCCCGCTCACCAGGGCCACCGCCGCCGCGGCAGCGAACCACCGGCGGCGGCCGACGGAGCGCTCGGCCGACGGTGCAGGCACCACGACGTCCTCGTCGGCGGCGCGGCCGAGCACCTCGTCGGGACGGATCGAGGGTGCTGCCAGGTCCAACGCCGCCGCGTGATCGCGGAGGAGCGCGTCGAGGGAATCAGGCATCGGTCGCCTCCATGGCGGTGCGCAGGTGGTCGAGCGCCCGCTCGACGTGTGTGCGGACGGTGGCGACGGAGATCTCCATCGTGTCGGCCACCTCGCGCAGCGGGAGCCCGTACCCGTGGACGAGCACGACGGCGGTCCGTTGCTGCAGCGAGAGGTCCCGCAGCGCCGGCGCGAGGACGAGTCCGTCGTCGGGTGCGGGGTCGGCCACCGCCACGCCCTGACTGGCGACCGTGCGGGCGAGCGCCCGCTGGCGTTCGTCGCCGGTCAGCGCACGACGCGCCGCCGTCTGCCCGACCCGGTACAGGTACCCGACCGGGTTGCGCATGGTCCGGATCCGGTCCCAGTGCTCCCACGCCCAGCCGAGCGCGTCGATCGTCGCCGTGCGCCCCGCGTTCGGGCCGTAGCCGGCGACGAGCGCACGTCGCAGGCGGGGCTCGGCACCGGCGAAGAACCGCCCGAAGGCGTCGTCGCCCGTGCCGTCGTCACCCTCCATCACCACGTAGAGCATGGCAAGTACGGCCGTGCGCGACGGCAGGCGCGAGATCCGGCGTGGCGCAGGTGCGGAATCCGCATCTGATCGGCCGCGCTCGGTCGAGCACAGCCGGTCGTGGCGAACGGGCTGCGCCGCGGTCGCGTCGATCCGGCAGACTGGTCGACGCATGTCCGACCCCCTGGCGACCATCTCCACGCTGCTCGAGCCCGTCTTCGCCGACCTCAACGGCGGCGAGCCGGCCGACCCGACCGACCGACCCTCCGATCGCGCCGACCTCCAGGTCAACGGTGCCCTGCCGCTCGCCAAGCACCTCGGCACGAACCCCCGTGAGCTCGCCCAGCGCGTGGTCGACTCCGGCGTGCTCGCCGAGGTGGCGACCGACGTCGAGGTGGCCGGCCCGGGCTTCCTCAACGTGACGCTGGCGCCGGCGTTCCTCTCCGACCAGCTCGCCGCAGTCGCCGCCGACGAGCGGCTCGGTGTCGGCGCAGCCGAAGCGCAGACGGTCGTCGTGGACTACAGCTCGCCGAACGTCGCGAAGGAGAT
>CAYGLH010000450.1:0-2696 GCA_964350535.1 uncultured Ilumatobacteraceae bacterium | reverse complement strand
GCCGATGATCAGGATCGAGTGGAGGTCGGTGCGCTTGGGCATCAGCGACCCCCCACGCTCGTGCCGACGACCCGGTCGATCAGCTCGGCGAACTCGGCGAAGAGGTAGGCCGCATCGTGCGGTCCCGGGTTGGCCTCGGGATGGTGCTGCACGCTGAACGCCGGCGCGTCGTCGACCTGCAACCCCTCGCACACACCGTCGTTGAGGTTGACGTGGGTCATCGTCGCCCTCCCGGCGAGCGTGTCGGCGTCGACCGCGAAGTTGTGGTTCTGACTGGTGATCTCGATCCGGTCGCTGGCGAGGTGCTTCACCGGGTGGTTGCCTCCGTGGTGGCCGAACGGGAGCTTCACCGTGCCGGCGCCGATCGCCCGCCCGAGGAGCTGATGGCCGAGGCAGATCCCGAAGATCGGGAGCCGGTCGGCGGCGAGCAGCGCGCCGATCGTGTCGACGGCGTACCCCGCCATGGCCGGGTCGCCGGGACCGTTGGAGAGGAAGACACCGTGAGGCTCCAGCGCCAGCACGTCGTCGGCGGTCGACGTTCCCGGCAGCACCTCGACCGTTCCCAGCGCCGCCAGCGAACGTCCGATGTTCGTCTTCATCCCGAAGTCGAGGGCGACGATCCGGCGGACCGGGTCGGTGCCGACCGCGTCGATCGTGTAGCGGGCGGGTGTGGTGACCTGGCGGACGAGGTCGACACCGTCGGTGCCCGGCTCGCGCCCCGCCGCCGCGCGCAGCTCCTCGACGGGTGCCGACCCGAACGCTCCCGGCATCGCACCGGTGTCGCGGATGAGCCGGGTGAGGCGCCGTGTGTCGATCCCGCCGATGCCCGGCACGCCGTGGGTGCGCAGCATCGCATCGAGGTCGCCCTCGGCCCGCTGGTTGCTGTGTCGCCGGGCGAGCTCGCGCACGACCACGCCGCGGCAGAACGTGCCGCGCGACTCGTAGTCGAGCGCGTTCACGCCGTAGTTCCCGATGTGCGGGTTCGTGAACGAGATGATCTGCCCCGCGTAGCTCGGATCGGTGATCACCTCCTGGTACCCGGACAGGACGGTGTTGAACACCACCTCGCCGCTGGCGACCTCGACCTCGGCGCCGAGCAACTCCCCCTCGAAGGCGCTCCCGTCCGCGAGGACGAGCGCCCCGTCGCGGACCCCGCTCACCCTGCCGTTCACCCTGCCACCTCGACGGGCGCCATCTTGGCGGACGTCATCTGCACGTACTGCATGATCATGCAGACTACCGGATGATAATTCATCAACGTTGGGCCTTTCCGTCCCGGACGACGAACTCGCCGCCGAGCAGTGTGTGGACGGTCCGCCCGCGAAGGGGAACGCCCACGTAGGGGGTGTTGCGGCTCTTGCTGGCGAGCTGCGCGGGGACGACCTCCCACTCGAGGTCGGGATCGAAGACGGTGAGGTTCGCCGGCTCACCGGGGGCGACAGGGCGACCATGGCGGTCGTCGATCCTGGCGATCCGCGCCGGCTTCCAGCTGAGCGCGGCGACCAGGTCCACGAGCGGCAGGTCGAGATGGGCGAGCGACACGCCGAGGGCGGTCTCGAGCCCGAGCATGCCCGGTGGCGCCTGGTCGAGGGGCAGCTCCTTGGTCTCGGGTGCGTGCGGTGCGTGGTCCGTGGCGATCGCGTCGATCGTGCCGTCGGCGAGCCCGTCGCGGACGGCGTCGACGTCGTCCATCGTGCGCAGCGGTGGGTTCACCTTGTAGAGCGCGCTGTAGCTGCGGAGGCGCTCGTCGGTGAGGCTGATGTGGTGCGGGGTCGCCTCGGCGGTGACCGGCAGGCCGTCGGCCTTGGCGCGCCGCACCAGCTCGACGCTGCCGGCGGTCGACAGGTGGAGGAAGTGGGCCGGTGCGCCGGTGAGCCGGACGAGCTCGATGTCGCGGTGCACCATCAACTCCTCGGCGAGCGACGGCCAGCCGGGAACGCCCAGGCTGCTGCAGCAGCTGCCCTCGTGCATCACCGCGCCCTCGGTGAGCCGGGCGACCTCGCAGTGCTGGGCCATCACCACGTCGAGATCGGTGGCGTACTCGAAGGCGCGACGCATCAGGAGCGGGTCCTGCACCCCGGAGCCGTCGTCGGTGAAGATCCGCACGCCCGTCGCGGCGAGCTCGGCGAACGGGGTCAGCTGGACGCCTTGACGGCCGATCGTGATCGAGCCGGACGGGTGGACGTCGCACAGGCCCGCGCGTTCACCCTGGCGCCGGACGAAGTCGACGACCCCGACCGAGTCCTGGGTCGGATCGGTGTTGGGCATCGCCACCACGGCGGTGAACCCGCCGAGGGCGGCGGCCCGACTGCCGGTCTCGATCGTCTCGGCCTCCTCCTTGCCGGGCTCGCGCAGATGCACGTGGAGATCGACGAAGCCGGGGCTGACGACGAGGCCGGCGGCGTCGACCACATCCTCGCCGGGGTGCTCCGCAAGTGCCTCGCCGACCTCGGTGACGGCGCCGTCGACGCGGACGTCGGCGCGCCGTTCGCCGCCGGCGTCGATCACACGTCCACCTCGGATCAGGATGCTCATCGGTTCTCCGTTCCGGTCGAGTCCGGTGTGTCGGTGGTGTCGGCGAGGGGAACGGCGGCGACGGTGTCGGCGCCGCTGCCGAGCAGGTCGAACAGCACGGCCATGCGCACCGCGATGCCGTTCGTCACCTGTTGGGTGATCACCGACCCGGGGAGCTCACC
>CAYGLH010000449.1:0-2706 GCA_964350535.1 uncultured Ilumatobacteraceae bacterium | reverse complement strand
CTCCGACGCCGCTGCCGCGGTGACCGGCACCACGCGCACGATCGACGGTGGCTCGACCGCCTTATGTGGAGCCACCTGTGAAATCCACGCTGCTCTGCGGTTGCGGGAACATCGGCTTTCGCCATCTCCAGGCGATCGCCGCTGCCCGAACTCCGATGGCTGTGACCGTCGTCGAACCCGATGTCGGCCAGCACGACCGTATCCGGTCCGAGTTCGAGTCGGCGGCGGCGTCGCCGCACACGTTCGAGCTGGATTCGTCGCTGCCCAGTTCCGGATCGTTCGACCTGGTCGTCGTGGCGACCGCTGCCGAGCAGCGGCGCGAGGTGGTCGAACACGTCCTCGACCACAGCTCGGTGAACGTGATTCTCCTGGAGAAGGTGTTGTTCCAGAGATCATCCGATCTGGACGTGGTGGGGGAGCGTCTCGAGGCCGCCGGCGTCGCCGCGTTCGTCAACTGCGGGCGACGCACCTTTCCGGGGTACCAGGCTCTGCGGGCGGATCTCTCCGGATCGCAGCCCACTCACGTGACGGTCCGCGGTCAGCGGTTGGGTCTGGCGTCGAACGGAGTTCACTTCCTCGACCTCGCCGAGTTCCTCAACGACGCCGAGATCGTCGACATCGACGCGTCCGGCCTTGTCCCGGGAGCGGTTCCTGCCAAACGTGCCGGCTGCGTCGAGGTCTTCGGCTCGATCGAGGCACGCCTCGACAATGGCGCGGCACTTCGCGGGGAGAGCATGGATACGGATCCGATTCGGGTCGAGGTGCACGTTGCCGGGCCGACCGGGACCTACGTCATCGACGAACTGGAGCGTACGGTCGTGTTCGACGACGGCCCCGCGCAGGGCTTCGTGTCGCAGAACGTCTCGGAGACGACGGAGATCTACGACCAAGCGGTCTCGTCGCGGTGGTGCGATCTCACTCCCTACGAGGACAGCGCCCGCCAACATCGCTTCTTCCTCGGGGCGATACGGTCGCATCTCGGATTGCCCGACACCGATGACCAGCCCTGCCCGATCAGCTGAGATGACCGCCGAACCAGGTTCACCCGTTCTGTTGGTCGGCGCTGGGGGAATGGCGCGCGAGTACTCGAAGGTGCTCGCCGCGCTCGGTCACCGCCAGGTCGTCCTGGGTCGGGGCAGCGCTTCGGCCAACGATTTTGAGCAGTCCACCGGGATCAAGCCGAGCACCGGGCCGCTCGAGGAGCAGTTGGGGTCGCTGAGCGAGTTGCCGCCGGTCGCGATCGTGACCGTCAACGCGATGCACCTCGCCGAGGTCACCGACATCATCGCCCGCAGGGGTGTGGCTCGGATTCTCGTCGAGAAGCCGGCTGCGCTCGACCGCGATGAGCTGGAATTGCTGCTGGCCGTGCAGGGCGAGACCGGGGTCGACATCCGCATCGGGTACAACCGCCGGTTCATGGCGTCGGTCCTCGAGGCACGCAGGATCATCGCCGACGACGGGGGAGCGCTGTCGGTCTCGTTCGACTTCTCCGAGCCGTCGCGCCGGATCGAATCACTGGACAAGCCGCAGCGCGAGCTGGACACCTGGTTCTACGGGAACTCGACCCACGTTGTCGACCTCGCGCTGCACCTCTCCGGCGGTTGCGTGGAGGCGTCGGGGAGCGTCGCCGGATCCGTTCGATGGGCGTCGTCGCCCGGGATCTATGTCGGTCACGGACGGTCAGCAACCGACACGCTCATCTCGTGGCACGCGGACTGGATGGGTCCGGGTCGATGGGGCCTCCAAGTGGTGACCCCGGAGCGCCGGCTCATCCTCCAGCCGCTCGAACGGCTACGGATCCAGGATCACGCCACGTTCGCAGAGCATGAGTACGAACTCGACCTCGAGCTCGACACCGAGTTCAAGCCGGGTCTGATGCGCCAGGTCCGTGCTTTCCTCCACGGCGAGATGGACGCGCACCTGGCCACCCTCGGCGAACACGCCGACAAATGGCCCGCATACGAGGTCATCCGCGCTGGGGGAGCACTCGGCGGCTCCGAGGGGCTGGCATGAACGACGAGGCCGAGCGCCGGATCGCCGAGCAGATCGGACTCGCGGAGGAGTTGGCGGCGGAGGGGGCCGAGGATGCGGCCGCGCTGGCATTCGCGACCGCGAGGCGGATGTGCGTCTCGCTCGCTGATCCCGGTCTCGTCGAACGGCGGGTCGAGGCACACACCAAGCCCTTGATCGGTGAGCGCGAGCATTACCGGCGGATGATCGCCGAGCTCCGCGTGGATGCGCCGCGGCAACTGGTGATCTTCGGGGACTCGCTCGGACTCCCGCGACCGGACGACAAGTCCGGCGAGCACGGTGGCGCCGATCGCACCTACCCGATGCTCGTACTCGACCACCTGCCGGACCACGGGGTGCAGAGCTACTGTCAGCGTTACTTCACGACCGACAGCGTGCTCGAGCTCCTCGCCGCTGATCCGGACCTGGGTGCCGGTGCGGATGTGCTGATCCACCTCGGCCTCAACGACTGTGCCAACCGGATGTTCCTCGAGCCCGAGCGCCTCGCGCTGGACTAGCTTAACGTCCCGACGAAGGACCGGATCGTGGGCTTCGCACAGCAGCACCGACGGATGTTGCTCGCGCACCTCCCCGGGCGCCACTACGTGTCCCCAGAGGGGTTCCGCAGGAACCTGGACACCATCCTCGGCGTGCTGTCGGTGCGTTCGGCGCGATCGGCGTCGTCGGACCTGTTCA
>CAYGLH010000448.1:0-2727 GCA_964350535.1 uncultured Ilumatobacteraceae bacterium | reverse complement strand
CCGCCGTCCTCATCGTCATTGCCGTCGCCAGCGACATCGTCATCGACATCATCGACGTCGACATCGACATCATCGACATCGTCGACGACCTCGACATCGACATCGACATCGACATCGTCATCGTCATCGTCATCGTCGTGCAGTTCGGGGTGGCCGTCGATGCGCCGGCTGCCCGACCGCAGGAAGAAGTCGAGCCGGGACTCGCCGCGCACCGATTCGGTCCTGGCCAGCTCGCGCAGGCTCTTCAGGCGATCGCGGCGCTCGATGCGCCAGGGACCGACGCGCAGGGACAGGTAGGCCAGCCCACCGAGGAAGATCGGGAAGAAGAACTGGGCGAACCGGTACGTCGCCACGCCGAGTCGGGCCACCCGCTCCGGGATGCCGAACCCGACCAGGGTGAAGATGTACGCGCCGTCGACGTAGCCGAGCCCGCCCGGGGTGAGCGGGATCGCCGCCAGCAGGTTGGCGATGCCGAAGGCCACGAGCAACGCGTCCGCGTCGAGCGACTCGCCGAACGCCCGGAGGAACACCCACAGCGACGCCGCGTCGAACAGCCAGTTGAGCAGCGCGAACGCGACGACCTTGCGCAACAACTGGCGGTCGTTGACGAGCACCTCGACGCGGAACGCGATCTGGCGGAGCGAGGTGGCGAACTTGTCCGGATCGAGCCGCAACTTGGTGGCGATCCACCGCGCCACCCGCTCGGATCGTTGCTGGCCCTCCATGATCCCGACGACGAGGAACACGGCGATGAGGATCACGATGATCCCGGCCAGCGCGGCGCTGCCGTAGTACGCGTTGACGCCACGACGCGGGATCGAGACGAGCAGCCCCACCCAGAACACCAGGTTGAGCACGACCGCGCTGCCGAGCCCGGCGGTGGCCAGCGCGAACCCTGCCTCGGGTCCGCTCACCCCCGACAGGGTCAGGAGTCGGTACCCGAGCGCGGAGCCCGCGGCGTTGCCGCCGGGGACGACGTTGGTGAGCGCTTTCGTGCTCAGCTGGATGCGGAACATCCGCATGTTCGAGAGCGGTTTGGCCGCCTCGCCGAGCGAGGCCCGCGTGAGCAAGGAGTAGCTGTAGAGCGATGCGAGCTGGAGGGCGAACCCGAGCACGATCAGGCCCGGCTCGACGTCGCTGATCCGCTGGGCGGCGTCGCGGAAGCGCGGGAGCAACGGCAGCAGGAAGTAGACGATCAGGACGACCAGCAGCATCTTCACGCCGAGTCGGATCGGCTTGAACCTGCGCTGGCGCTGCGGGGGACGCGACGGGGGCGGGAGGCCGTCGGGGACGGCGTCGCGATCCATCTCGTGGGTCGCGTCGAAATCGCTCCCGGCCGGGTCGGTCACGTCAACTTCCTAGCAAGTGCGCACTGGCAGGGAGCGGCATCGTCGGTCCTGCTCAGGCGGCGTCGATGATCGCGGCGAGGTGCTCGCGCAGCCGCGGCTGGGCGTCGGCGACGGTCTTGCCGAGGTGGACGACCACGAGCTCGCGGTCGGGCACGACGATGGTGTACTGCCCCTCGTAGCCGTGGCAGGCGAGGCTCCCGGGATACTGCGGCCACAACCACCAGTGGCGTCCGTAGCCGAGCCCGTTCTCCGGATCGGTGGCCACCTGGGTGCGGGCGTGGTCGGTCCAACCGGCGGGCAACACCCGCTGGCCGCGCCCGAGATCGGCGACCCCGTCGTGCCGGTAGAGCTCGCCGAACCGGGCGAAGTCGCGGGCGGTGGCGTACACGTACGACGACCCGACGAACGTGCCGGCGTCGTCGAACTTCGGGATCGCCGAGGTCATGCCGGTCGGCGCGAACAGGCGGTCGTGCAGGAACGACTCCATCGACGCCCGACGCTCGTCGGGCGTGCCGCCGGTGGTGCCGTGGACGACGTCGCCGACGATGCGCGACACAATGTTGGTCGTGCCCGACGAGTAGTTCCACACCGCACCCGGCGGGTGCTCCAGTGGCAACGCGGCGGCGTACGCGGCGAAGCTCGGGTTCGTCCCACCGAACAGCATCTCGATGCAGTTCGACGTGTCGCCGTCGACGTAGTCCTCGACGAAACGCAGCCCGGGGCGCATCTCGAGCAGGTCGAGCAACGTGATCTGCGCCTTGTCGGTCCCGGCCCACTCGGGGACGGCGGCGGGCGCGGCGACGTCGAGCAGCCCGTCGCCGACGAGGATGCCGACCGCCGCGTGGGTGATGCTCTTGGCCATGCTCCACGAGATCAGCGTCGATTCGGCCGTGACCGTCTGCTCGGGCTCGAACTCGTTGCCGGGCTGCACGCCGTAGCGCTCGGCGACGACGTCACCGCCGCGCTGCACGAGCAGCGCGAGCGTGATCCCTTCCGACCGATCGCGAGCGACGAGCCGATCGATCGCCTCCTCCAGCGCACGCATGGCTCGCACCCTACGTGAGCACGTCCACGGTGGCGGGCTCCGGGAACGTCAGAAGTCTTCTTCGAAGTTGACTTCGCCCTCGACGCCGACCTGGTAGCTCGACACGGTGCGCTCGAAGAAGTTCGACAGGCCCTGGACGTCTTGCAGCTCCATGAAGTCGAACGGGTTGCGCACGCCGTGCTCGGGGGTGTAGCCGAGTTGCACGAGGCGTTGATCGGCGACGAACTCGAGGTAGGTGCGCGTGTCGGCGAGGCTCATGCCCGGCACCCCTTCCCCCAGCACGTCGGCGGCGAACTGGTGCACCCAGTCCTGGACGTGAATCAGGTCCGGGGA
>CAYGLH010000447.1:0-2735 GCA_964350535.1 uncultured Ilumatobacteraceae bacterium | reverse complement strand
GGCAAGCGGATCAACGCCGTCGAGGACGTCCTCGAGCTCGGTCAGGAGATCGAGGTCAAGGTCGACGAGATCGACGACAAGGGCAAGGTCAGCCTCCTGCCCGTCGGCGAGCTCGCCGGTTCCAACGGCGGAGGCTCCGCCGACTCGTCGGGCTCCTCCGACTCGGACGGCGACGATGCCGGTTCGGGCGGCGGCTCCGACGACGGCATCGTCGAGGTCAGCTTCGAGGACTCCTTCGACGCGCAGCTCGCCGACGAGCTCGGCGACCTCGGCCCGAAGGGCGACCGCCAGCGCGCCAGCAGCGGCAGCGGTGGCGGTGGGGGCGGCAACCGCCGCGGTGGTGGCGGCCGCCGGCGTCACCGCTGAGTCACAACTGAGCTAGACACTCCCTCGTGACAGTCATACCGGTCGTGAGCGGAGTGGACGAATGATCAGGGTCGGGGTCACCGGCGCTGCGGGACGGATGGGTCGAACCATCTGTTCGGCGGTTGCCGGTGACCCTGATCTCGTTCTGGTGGCCGGTGTCGACCCGCACGGGGCCGGGGAGCAGGTCGCGGGGGTCGAGGTCGCCGGGACGTTGCACGCGCTCGCCGACGCCGGCTGCGACGTCGTGGTCGACTTCACCGTCGCCGAGGCAGCCCGCGACACGATCCCGTGGCTGGCGTTGCACGGGATCCACGCCGTGGTCGGCACCACCGGCTTCACCGACGACGATCTGGCGCTGTTCGAGTCGGCGTTCGCCGGCGACGAGTCGCCGAACTGCCTGATCGCCCCGAACTTCGCCATCTCGGCGGTGCTGATGATGCGTTTCGCCGAGGCGGCGGCGCCGTTCTTCGACACCGCCGAGGTCATCGAGCTGCATCACGACCGCAAGGTCGACGCGCCGTCGGGCACGGCGATCACGACGATCGAACGGATGGCGGCGGCGCGCGACGCCGACTTCGCCACCGATCCCACCGAACACGAGGTGTACGCGGGCAGCCGCGGGGGAGCGGCGCCGCGCGGCATCCGTGCACATGCCGTGCGGATGCGCGGCATGGTCGCGCACCAAGAGGTGATCTTCGGTGCGGCAGGCCAGACGCTGACGATTCGCCAGGACAGCTACGACCGCGAGAGCTTCCTGCCCGGCGTGCTGCTCGCCTGCCGGCGCATCGCCGAGCAGCCGGGTCTCACGCTCGGCCTCGACCCCTTGCTCTGAGGTCGAGGCCGACCGTCGCGATCAGAGGGCGCCGAGCGCGGCGTCGTAGTCCGGTTCGTTGGCGATCTCGCCGACGAGCTCGGTGTGCTTCACGTTGCCGTCGGGTCCGATCACCACGACGGCCCGGGCCAGCACGCCGGCGAGGCGGCCGTCGGTGAGGGTGACGCCGTAGTCGGCGCCGAAGTCGGACCGGAACGTCGAGGCCGTCTGCACGTTCTCGATGCCCTCCGCGCCGCAGAAGCGGCCCTGGGCGAACGGCAGGTCTGCCGAGACGCAGAGCACGACCGTGTCGTCGAGGCCCGCAGCGCGCTCGTTGAAGGTGCGCACGCTCGTGGCGCACGTCGGCGTGTCGACGCTGGGGAAGATGTTGAGGACGACGTTCTTGCCGGCGAACGAGTCGATGGTGACGTCGCCGAGGTCGGCCCCGGCGAGGGAGAACGCGGGAGCGGCGGAGCCCACCGCGGGGAGGTCGCCTGAGGTGTTGACGGGGTTGCCGCCGAGGGTCACTTGTGCCATGCCCTCGTTGTAGCAGTTCTCAACCGGCGCGGAGGTTGCGGAGGTTGATCAGCACCACCACGGCGATCGAGATGCCGACCGCCCACCACTGGTACTGCTGCAGCCATTCGAGGAAATCGATCAGCGGCTCCTCGAACAGCCGGGCGAGCCACCACATGAGCACGAGCCGGGCGACGATCCCGATCGTGAGGAGCACCGTCAGGCGGAAGACGGGGATCTTCCGCACGCCGCTCAGCGCCGCCACGATGTTCGACCCGGCGAAGAACGGCACCAGGATCCACTGCGCCTTGTCGAACGCCCGGTTGAACCCGGCGATCGCCTCCGGCGTGACCCCGAGGTAGCGGGTGAACCATCCGACCGCCGTCTGGCCGTAGACCCGGCCGATGAGATGGCACACGACGAAGGCCACCGCGATCCGCACGAAGCCGATCAGCGCGTACGCCGCCACCGGGATGCCGGCGGCGAGGGTGAGCGCGAGATAGCGGTTGCGGGAGGACAGGATCAGCAGGCCCTCCGGGTTCGTCTCGACCCATCTCGCCCAGATCGCGCTGGCCACGTTGGTGCACACGACCAACGCGACGAAGGCGACCAAGGTGAGCGGGGCCCACTTCGGTGGCTGCTCGACGGGTGGCGCCGTCGGTGCGGGGAGGGCCTCGCTCACCGGGGACACGGTACCGGTCGTGAACTATCTTCGGGGTCGATGAAGGGCTTGATGCAGAACGTCCCGCTGGCCATCCCGCAGTTGTTCGACCGCGCGGAGCGCTACTTCCCGCACAAGGAGATCGTCACGGCCACGGCCGGCGGGCTGGACCGCACCACCTACGGGGCATGGGCGGCCCGGACCCGTCAGCTCGGCGGTGTGCTCGACACGCTCGGCATCAGCGACACGGGCCGCGTCGCCACGTTCGGGTGGAACACGGCGCGCCATCTCGAGCTCTACTTCGCCGCGCCGTGCACCGGGCGGGTCCTGCACACGTTGAACATCCGGCTGTTCCCCGAGCAGCTCACCTACATCGTCAAC
>CAYGLH010000446.1:0-2747 GCA_964350535.1 uncultured Ilumatobacteraceae bacterium | reverse complement strand
GAGGACACCGACGAGGCCCGCAACCGTCCGGAGTGGACGCAGGGGATCATCGACGCGCTGGAGTGGATGGGCATCAGCGCCGACGATCCGCACTTCGAGGGACCGCACTTCCAGAGCGACGCGGCGTCCGGTCACGTGGAGGCGGCCGAGCGGCTCTACCGCGACGGGTACGCGTACTACTGCGACCTCACGGGGGAGCAGGTGCAGCAGCGGGCGAAGGATCTCGGGCTGGCCGGCTACGACGGCTACTCGCGCGACCGTGGTCTCGAACCCGGCCCCGGACGGGTGCTGCGCTTCCGGGTTCCCGAGGGCGAGACCGTGGTGCACGACGAGGTTCGCGGCGAGGTCAGGTTCGACAACTCCACGATCGAGGACTTCGTGCTCCTGCGCGGGAACGGCAGCCCGATGTTCCTGCTCGCCAACGTGGTCGACGACCTGTCGATGGGCATCACCCACGTGGTGCGCGCCGAGGAGCACCTCCCGAACACGCCGAAGCAGCAGATGCTCTGGTCGGCGCTGGGCGCCACGCCGCCGTCGTGGGCCCATGTGCCCGTGCTCGTCAACGAGCAGCGCAAGAAGCTGTCGAAACGACGCGACAAGGTGGCGCTCGAGCAGTATCGCGACGAGGGGTACCTGGCCGACGCGATGGTCAACTATCTGATGACCCTCGGGTGGACGCCACCCGGTGAGAACGAGATCAACACGTGGGACGAGATGGAGGCGGCGTTCCGGCTCGACGACGTGACGCACTCGCCGGCGTTCTTCGACATCAAGAAGCTCAACGCGTTCAACGGCGACTACATCCGCATGATGCCGTTGGCCGAGTTCGTCGAGCGGGCCTCGACCGAGTTGCCCGACTCGTGGGACCGAGCCCGCTTCGCCGAGATCGCCCCGCACATCCAGCAGCGGCTCGTCACGATGCGCGACGTTCCGGGCACGGTCGACTTCCTGTTCCTGCCTGCGGGCGACGACGTACCGATCGACGACGCGTCGTGGACCAAGGCGATGAAGCCGGAGTGGGCGGCCGACCTGCTCGGCGACGCGCGCACGGCCTATGCCGACGTCGCCGACTGGCGCGCCGACGAGCTGAAGGCGGCGCTCGAGACGGTGATGGAGCGGTACGGCGTCAAGCTCGGCAAGGCGCAGGCGCCGGTACGTGTGGCCGTGACCGGCCGCTCGGTCGGGCCCCCGTTGTTCGAGTCCTTGGAGGTGCTCGGACGGGACGAGACGCTGCGCCGCCTCGACCGAGCGCTCGCACTGGGCGAGTCGGCCGGCACCTGACCGCCGGGGCGACGACGGCGATGGGGGACGAGTCGAGGAGGGACCCGACCGACACTCCGGGCCGGACGCGCCCTCCCGAGGCGGACCCCGGCGCCGATCCCCGATCGGATCCCGAGGTCGGCCGTGCCGCAGGGGACCAGCCGACCGAGGACACACCGCTCGTGGTCCCGGTGTCCGATGCGATCGGCGCGGTCGAGCTCCGCGAGCTCTTCGACGACGAACCGGACGCAGATCCTGCGGGTGCACCGACCGGCGTGCAGCCGTCGCCGGTCCAGGCAGCGGACGCTCCCACCGTCCGCCACGCGGCGGCGACCGACGCTCCCACGGTCCGACAGGCAGCGGCCGCCGATGCCGCGGGCGCGCCTGGCGACCTGGCGCCGACGGAGCTGGAGCAACGCTCGGCGCACGCGGCGCCGACCCCGGTGGGTGGAACCCCCGCGGTCGCCGTCGCCGCCGCCGCAGCCTCGGATGAGGTGCACGGTCGGCCGCGCCGCCGCTGGCTGCGGCGCGTGGCGCTCGGAACAGTGGTGCTGCTGGTCGTGGCGCTCGGCTACTACGGGTTCACCCTCTGGCAGGGCTGGTCGACCGGACGCAGCGACGAGGCGCGACCGGTCGATGCGATCGTGGTGATGGGTGCGGCACAGTACGACGGCCGCCCGTCGCCGCAGCTCGAGGCGCGCCTCGACCACGTGCTCACGTTGTGGGCCGACGGCATCGCACCGACGGTGATCGTCACCGGTGGCAATCAGCCCGGCGACCGCTTCACCGAGGCCGAGACGTCCGGCGCGTTCCTCATCGAGGGCGGTGTTCCAGCCGATGCGATCCTCTACGAGAACGCCGGCTCGAACACCTACGACTCGCTGGTGGGCGTGGCGTCGATCATGGACGACCGCGACCTCGACACGGCGGTGATCGTCACCGATCCGTACCACGCGCTGCGCAGTCAGCTGACCGCTGAGGAGCTCGGCATCTCGGCGTCGTCGTCGCCGACGCCGAACTCGGTCGTGACCGGCGGCGCCGAGCTGCGACGGGAGCTCGGGGAGGCCGCCGGCGTCGCGCTCGGACGGATCATCGGGTTCGATCGGCTGGCGTCGCTGAGCGGCTGACGGCCGGTACACTGCTCAGCCGCCCGGCCCGGCTCAGGGTCGCCCAGCGATGGGGTGTGGTGTAATAGGCAACACAGCAGATTCTGGTTCTGTAATTGGGGGTTCGATTCCTCCCACCCCAGCCATCGACGACGAGCGCCGGCCACCGTGGTCGGCGCTCGCCGCGTCCGGCAGGATTCGCGCCCGCAGCGCGTGGCAACCGTCCGTCGCACTGTTATCGTCGTGGATCGCTACTTGGCCCGTTCGTCTAGTGGCCTAGGACACCACCCTCTCAAGGTGGCGGCACGGGTTCGAATCCCGTACGGGCTGCCAAGTGAATCCACCAGTTCAGAGGCCCTCTCCGGAGGGTCTCTTCTGGTT
>CAYGLH010000445.1:0-2749 GCA_964350535.1 uncultured Ilumatobacteraceae bacterium | reverse complement strand
TACCGTACTCAACGCCATCCCCAAGGTGCGATGGTGTACCGACTTCCTCACCACCGGGCCGATCGGGTTCTCCACGTTCAAGCGCTTCGACGGCACCGTCGCAGAACTGCTCGACTCCATGTTCGACCCGACCGTCGACTACGACGACCTCGCCTGGATCAAGGACCGCTGGCCCGGACCGGTCGTCGTCAAAGGTGTGCAGACGCTCGACGACGCCAAGCGCTGCGCCGATCTCGGCGTCGACGGCGTGCTGCTCTCCAACCACGGCGGCCGTCAACTCGACCGGGCCCCGGTGCCGTTCGACCTGCTGCCGAGCGTCCGACGCGAGCTGCCCGACGACATCGAGGTGTGGATCGACACCGGCATCATGTCCGGCGCCGACATCGTCGCCGCCATCGCCCGCGGTGCCGACTTCACCCTCGTCGGACGCGCCTACCTCTACGGTCTGATGGCCGGCGGACGCCGCGGCGTCGACCGAGCGATCCAGATCCTCGCCGACGAGGTGACCCGCACCATGAAACTGCTCGGCGTCCGCTCCATCGCGGAGCTCCGCCCCGACCATGTGAGCAGGCTCGGTCGGTGACCGCCTTCGCCATCGTCTTCATGGTGCTCGGTGCCCTGGTCGTGGTAACCAGCGCGCTGCTGGTGATCGGGGCGTTCGCACCTCGGATCCCGCGCCTCGGGGCCTACGGATCGCTGATCTGGCCCACGTTGATCGGGCCGGCCACGATCTTCGTCACCGTCGGAGTGGTGCTCGAGGTCGCGGCGTACGCGATCGATGGCAGCAGCATCGCGATCGGCTTCGCTGTCGTCGGAGCACTCGCGCTCGTCGGCACGCTCGTGATCCTCGCCAGCCAGTTGACTGCAGCGGTTCGTGCGGGCGTTCGTGTCGGGCCGAAGGCGTTCCTCGCCATCGGCACCGGGCCGACGTCACCTCCCGACGAGACCGCTTCTTACGGCACAGGTCCCGACGGTGAGCCGCTGCCGATCCTCGTCTATCGGCCACCGACCGGTCGCCGCGGCGACGCCACACTCCCCGGATCGCCGATCGTCGTGTACGTCCACGGAGGAGGCTGGTTCCAGGGAGCACCCGACGAGAACTCCGCCGTCCTCCGCTGGTTCGCCGATCAGGGCTATGTCGTGTTCGCCCCTGCGTACACGCTGGCCACCGACGAGCTCGCCACATGGAACATCGCGATGCCCGAGGTGGCGCGCGCGTTGATCTGGGTCGCCGCGCACGCACCGACCTACGGCGGCGACCCTGACCGGATCGCCGTGTGGGGTGCGTCCGCTGGCGCCAACCTCACCCTCGCAGCCACGTACGCAGCCGCCGCGGGCAAGCTCCCCGCCTCCGTCGTCGGAGCGTTCCCTCGAGTCGCGGCGGTCGCCGGCGAAGTGCCAGCCGTTGACCCGGCGTGGATTGCGCAGAACACCGACTCGGTCTGGGGACCCCGAACCCGCGAAATGGTGGTCCGCTACATCGGTGGGAGCCCGGAGGACCACCCTGACCGCCTTGCGGCCATCCGGGTCGAGACCTATCTGTCGCCCGAGGCGCCACCGACGTTGCTCACGGTCAGCAACGGCGACCACCTCGTTCCCGTTGCCGGCGTCCGAGCGTTCGTCGACAAGGCCACGTCCGCAGGTGTCGAGATCCGCGCGGTCCACCGGCCGTGGGGCGACCACCTCATCGCCGCCATCTACGAGGGACCCACCGGGCAGACCCTGCTGCGACTTCTCCGCGACCACTTCGAACGCCATGGCGTCGTGGCCGGGTAGGGCGAATCCGTGCGCGCTGAACAGATCACCGCTGCGATCACCCACCACGGTGAGAGTCCGATCTGGGACGACCAGACCCAGGTCGTTCGATTCGTCGATGTCCACCGAGGCGATGTCGTGTCGTTCGATCCGGCCAACGGCGCGATCGTTCGAACCTCGGTCGCGTCCACGGCTGCCTGCATCGTTCCGAGCGCGGGTGGCGGGCTTGCCGTGGCCACCGCACGAGGGTTCACGCTCATCGCATCCGATGGCTCGCTCGACGCCCTCCCTGATGTGTGGGACGACGCGTCCATGCGGCGTACGACACGAGCGAAGGGAGAGGTTCGCTGTATCGGCTCGATCCGGACCGAACTGTGCACCGTGTCCTCGACGGCGTCACGATCTCCAATGGCATCGGCTGGGCACCCGACGGTCGCACGGCCTTCTACGTCGACACCCCGACCCGACGAATCGACGCCTTCACCTACGAGCCGTCGACCGGTGAGATGTCGGATCGCCGAACCGCGATCGACCTGACGGAGGTGACTGGGCTCCCCGACGGGCTCACCGTCGACGCCGACGGCGGCATCTGGGTCGCGCTGTGGCAGGGCAGCGCCGTGCACCGCTACGTCGACGGTCGCCTCGACCTGGTCGGCGACGTCCCCGCCCGTCAGGTCAGCTCGTGCACCTTCGGCGGCCCGAACCTCGACCAACTGTTCATCACCACATCCGCCGAATCACTCACCGAACCCGAACCGAGCGCAGGCGCCCTGTTCGTCGCCGCGCCCGTGAGGGGGACCCGTTGAGTGGTCCAGTCGCTATGCGGCTTGGGGTTGGTTGGTGGTCCAGGTGGCGGCGAACTCGGTTGGGCTGAGGTCGCCGTGGGCGGTGTGGGGTCGGTTGTTGTTGTAGTCGATGCGCCAGTCCTCGATGAGCACGCGGGCCTCGAGCAGGCTGTCGAAGTGGCGGCCGTTGAGGTACTCGTCACGGAACC
>CAYGLH010000444.1:0-2755 GCA_964350535.1 uncultured Ilumatobacteraceae bacterium | reverse complement strand
GGAGCTGCGCGAACGAATAGGCACCCGCCTCGGGCCCTTGGCTCACGACGCTCGTGGTGCGGTTGACGGGCCCGCCGGTCGCCTGCACCGTGAGCCCGCGACCCGGTGCGCCCTCCAGCAGCGCCGTGCCGCTGATCGACCCGAGGGCCGGGAGCAACGTGACATCGATCTGTGCCAGCGGTTGACCATCGGTCAACGAGACGGTTCGCGACTCGCTGGTGTAGCCGTCCTGGGCGATCGTGACCGTGTACTGGCCGGGCACCGCCAGGTTGCGCAGGGCGAACGTACCGATCTGACCCTCGGTGAGCGAGACGGTCTCCGTGCTCCCACTGCCATCGGTGGCCGTGATCGTGGCGCCGCCCAATGGACCCGAGCGCGACGAGACCGATCCGCGTACGAGGCCGGTGCTCGGCTGCAACGAGATCTGCACGTCGTCGAGCGCCTCACCCGGCTGCAGCACGACATTGCGGACCACGGTGTCGGCTCCCGGCTGTTCGATGATCATCTCGTACTCACCCGGGGATGGCACGTCGGGCATCGTGAACGAGCCATCCGGTGCGACCTCGACCTCGGCGACGACCGGATCGACCTCCGGGTCGATCGCACCGGGCGCCAGGAGGGTGATGGTGACCCCGGACGGGTCGGCGACCTCGACCGTGCCGGACACCTCGACGGGGACGCCGCCGACCTCGATCGGCTCGAGTCGCGTGATCTGGCCGAGCTCGACCTCGATCGGGGAGGCGTCCGCGGCGGTCGGCGAGAACCGGTACCAGATCTCGTTCACCCCGGACCCGGTGATCCGCAGCTTGAACGTGAGGTCCTCCAGGTCGCCGAGGGTGAACGAGCCGGTGTCGTCGGTCGCCGCGGTCTTGTACGGGACGTCGAGCGTGCCGTCGACATAGAGCTCGGCCTGTGCCCCCGCGACGCCCGCACCCGTCGACGACAACACCAGCGACCCCGTGACCGTCGCCGGGTTCGACGGCACCTGGGCGCCCCCGACCTCGCCGGCGGCAAGCGCTGCGTCGAGCAGTTCGTCGTTGACCCGGGCCTCCTCGACGACTCGATTGAACGTCTGGCTGAGGACCGCGGCGAACACCGCCGCCGCCGTGAGCAGACCCAGCAGCGACAACAACCATCTGCCGATGCGTGGACGCTGGATGAAGGTCCCGACGGTGGTGACGCGCCGTTCTGCGTCGACGCCGATGTCGAAGGTCCGGGCCCGTGGTTGTCCGAACCACGAACGGCCGCCCTGGGCGGTGACGCGGATGACCTGTTCCCGTCCGGGGGCGACCACGACCTGCCGGGGCTCGAACGTGAACTCCGCCAACGCCTCAGGATCCTCGGCGAAGGCCGTCGCGGTGGCAGCCGCGTTGCCGCTGTTCGTGACCACCAGGCCGAACACCGCCTTGCGGCCGGCTGTGACCATCACGGGATCGAGGCTCACGGCCGTCGTGGTCTGCGGTCGGACCGCGAGTGCCACATGGGCGAGCGCGAAGTTCCCCGGATCGTCCTCGGACACCACGTTCAACGCGAGCGTTCGTTGGGATGCGGGGTAGTCCTCCGGCAGCGCGACGCTGATGCTCACGTTCTCGGTCGCTCCGGGAAAGAGGGAGAGCTGCGGTGGATCGACGGACACCCAGTCGGGATCGAGCCCCAGCACCTGGACGCGGTAGGCGTCGATCACCGCCGAGGTGTTGGTGATCGCCAGCGACAAGAAGCCTTGGTCTCCCGGCCCCACCTCGATCGCGTCCGGCCACGCGGTGGTGTGCATGTCAGGACTCGGGCACGAGCGTGACCGCTCGATCGATGTCGGTCCCGGCCTCGACCTGCACGATCACGACGCGCCGGTCGAAACCGGTGGCGTCGAAGGTGAGGGTGTACGACCCGGGCAGGGTGTTGGAGAACGCGAACTGACCGGGTGGGTTCGTGGCGCTGGTCGTGACGCGCGGCGTCACGCCGTCGGACAGCGTCACGGTGACTGCTCCGAGCCCGCCGGCGGGGCCGCTCACCGTGCCGCTGAGCAGCGCCCCGGTCGGCAGGATCGTGACGGTTCCGAGCGGTTGTGGTCCGGGCTCGGTGAACCGTGCGCGGAGCGTTTCCGGCAGCTGGTCGGCGCCGCCGATCGTCACGGCGTACTCGCCGGTCGGCAGGTCGGCCACGGTGAAGCTCCCCTGCGCTCCGCCGGCGCCATCGGTGGTCAACGTCGTGGTCCCCGTGGCGACGCCATCGCCCAGGACGTACACCGGGACTCCGCCGAGCGGGGCGCCATCGGGGTCGACCGCCGATCCGGTGACCGTGCCGAGCCCGCCGGTGAGCTGCGCCGACACGTTCTCCGCCGACGTGCCCGAGTCGAGGTCGAGCGAGATCGTCTCGCTCGAGTAGCCCGAGAGCTCGAAGGTGAGGACGTAGGTCCGTGGGGTGTCGAGCCCGACGAAGCTGAACGAGCCGATGTCACCGGCCGTCGGGGTGGACGAACGCAACTCGGTGTCGCCGGACCGGAGCGTCACGTCGACGCCGCCGAGCCGATTGTTGGCGGCGTCGGTGACGAACCCCGAGATCGAGCCACTGGCGGCGGCGAGATTGACGGTGTTGAGGACGGTCTCCTGCCCACCGGCCAGTGTCTGGTCGAACTGCTGGGTCTCGAACCCCGTGCCGCTCACCGTGATCGTGTACGTCGCCGGGGTCGGCAGGTCCTCCAGCAGGATCGATCCGTCGGTGGTCTCGGTCGTCACCTCGGCCGGGGCGACGGAGGGGT
>CAYGLH010000443.1:0-2755 GCA_964350535.1 uncultured Ilumatobacteraceae bacterium | reverse complement strand
GCCCAGCTTCACGCTGGCGTCGTTGAGCAGGTAGCGGCTGGGGAAGTTGTCGGCGCCGTCGACGATGACGTCGTAGCCGGAGATGATGTCGATGATGTTGGTGGCGTCGAGGCGGGTGTCGTAGGTGACGACGTTCACGTCGGGGTTGAGCATCGTCAGCGTCTTCTTCGCCGAGTCCACCTTGCGCTCACCGACGCGATCGATGTTGTGGAGGATCTGACGCTGGAGGTTCGAGGAGTCCACCTCGTCCATGTCGACGATGCCGATCGTGCCGACACCTGCGGCCGCGAGGTACAGCGCCGCCGGCGAACCGAGGCCGCCGGCTCCGAGCATCAGCACCTTGGACTCGAGCAGCTTGGTCTGGCCCTCGACCCCCACCTCGGGCAGCAGCAGATGCCGCTTGTAGCGGTTGCTCTGCTCGGGCGTCAGCGACGCCGGCTGCTTCCACGGACGGCCCTCGTCCTTCCAGCGGCCGAACCCGCCCGCCATCGACTCGACGTTGGTGTATCCGAGCTCGGCCAGCGTCTTCGCGGCGAACGCCGAGCGCACGCCTCCGGCGCAGTACGCCACGACGTTGGCGTCCTTGTCGGTGATGCGGTTCTCGACCTGTGCCTCGAGGTGCCCGCGCGGGATGTGGATGGCGCCGTCGAGGGCGCCCTCCTCGTACTCGTCGGGCTCGCGCACGTCGAGCACGACGGCGCCGTCGGCGATGTGCTGGGCCGCGACGTCGGTGTCGATCTCGGTGATCTCGGACTTCGCCGCCGCCAGCAGGTCTCGGAACGTTGCCATGGCGAAAAGCCTACCGACCGAGTCGGGATTACCCGTCGGCGACCAGCGCCGGCAGGATCTCCGCGATCGAGCCCCGCACGACGTGGTCGGCCAGGCGGTCCATCCCCGTCTCCTCGGCGTTGACGATGATCACCCCGGCGCCGGCCTGCTTGGCGAGCGGGACGCAGTTCGCCGCCGGGAAGACGCTGAGCGTGGAGCCGACGGCGAGCATCACGTCGCAGGCCTCGCTGACCTGCATCGCCCGGTCGATCACCTCGGGCACGAGCGACTGGCCGAAGCTGATCGTGTCGCTCTTCAAGATGCCCCCGCACACCAGGCACGGCGGGTCCGCCTCGCCGGACTCGACGCGGCCGAGCGTCTCGTGCATGGGCCGCCGGTCCTGGCAGTCCCAGCAGCGCGTGAACCACACGGTGCCGTGCACCTCGATGACACGATCGGGGTCCGTGCCGGCCCGTTGGTGGAGGCCGTCGACGTTCTGGGTGACGACCGCCGTCAGCTTGCCCTGGCGCTCGAGCTCGACGACCGCCCGATGGCCGCGGTTGGGTTCGGCGGTGAACGCACCCATCCGCAGCCGGTTCTGCCAGGCCAGCTTGCGGGCCTCCGGATCGGCGAGGTAGTGCTGGATCGTCGACGCCTTCTCCGCTGCCGGGTTCTTCGTCCAGACGCCGTTGGGGCCGCGGAAGTCGGGGATCCCCGAGTCGGTGGAGATGCCCGCACCGGTGAGGACGACCACCCGGTCCGCCTCGGCGATCAGGGCCCGAGCGTCGTCGAGCGTGGGGGGAAGGGCGGGGGCGTTCTCCTCGTCGCGCACGTGGTCATTCTGGTCGATGCTGCGAGACTGACGCGATGCGTCGGTTCCTCGCGATCACCGTCGCGGCGCTGGCGATCGCGGTCGCCGTCGGCCCGGCGGCGCCGGCGATGGGCGTGTGGACCGTGCTCGACGGTGGCGCCAGCGCCAGCGGCGCGGCGACCCGCGACGTCGCCTGGCGCGAGGGCGCGTCGTGCGATCTCACGACCGTCACGTCGCTCTCGGCGCGGCATCCGGACGTGCGCCAGTTCGTGGTGATGTCGACCGCGTCGTTCGAGGCGACCACCGGGTCGGTGTTCGTGGCGGTCCGTCGCAACGACGGCACCTGGCGGTGCCAGACGGCGGCGATGGGCGCCCGTTTCGGTCGCAACGGCACCCGCCCGCTGCAGCTGCGGCGCTCGGGCGACGGCACCACGCCCGCCGGCGTGTTCCCGCTCGGCAGCACGACGGCCTGGGACGGGCAGCGCTTCAGCGTCTTCGGCAATCGCCCGGACCCGGGGGTGTTGCCGGGCGTGGAGTACCGCGACGTGCGCGTCGAGGACTGCTGGGGGGCGACCCCGAACGCGCCGTCGTACAACAAGCTCGTCGCCCACGCACGGTGCCCCGGCCCGAACGACGAATGGCTCCAGCGCTACGGCGACGTGTATGCCCACGCTGCGGTGATCGGCGCCAACCTCGATCCGATCTCCGGCGATGCACCCGGCGAGACGCCGTTCGCCGCGGCGATCTTCCTGCACCGCCACGACTACGAGGGGATCGGCACCTCGAGCGGTCCGACCCGCCCGACGAGCGGGTGCGTGTCGCTGGCCCACGGCGATCTGATCGACGTGGTGACCCTGCTCGACCCACGCCTCGAACCACACTTCGCGATCGGCCCGACCGGCTGGTTGCGCGCCTCGGCCTGAGCCTCGTCCGGTGAGATCCGAGCCGGCGCGGCGGTAGCGTCGAGCGACGTGTCCGCGCAGGTGATCTCCGAGGCCGAACGCCGCCGAACGTTCGCCATCATCAGCCACCCGGACGCGGGCAAGACCACCCTCACGGAGAAGTTCCTGCTCTATGCCGGAGCGATCCAGTCCGGTGGTGCCGTGAAGGCCCACGAGGGACGGCGCGCGGCGACGTCGGACTGGATGGACATGGAGCAGAAGCGCGGCATCTCGA
>CAYGLH010000442.1:1070-2775 GCA_964350535.1 uncultured Ilumatobacteraceae bacterium | reverse complement strand
GCGCGCCGACGCATCCAATCCAGGAGCGCTTCGCCCTCGGCGGGCATACGCCCGAAGCCGGTGAGGCAGTCGATGGCGACCTGCGCAACCGACGCGAGCACCAGTCCGTGCTGCTCCCATGTGCGCTCATACACGATCGGATCGTAGGGAAGGGCTGTGACGACGTTGCCGCCAGTTCTCGTCGGACGCAGCCGTACCGTCTCGGCCAGCCGTTCGGGGTCGTCGGTGTAGATCACAACGATCTCTGGTGCGGCGACCGTGGCGAGTCGGCTGGACGCGAACGAACCGGTGACTGACCACCGCCGCAGCCTCGAGGACGAGAGATCACGGAGGAGTTGCTCGGGACCCGCGGGCGCAATCCAGTTCGTCGTTTCGTTGTCGGCCAGAAGGCCGTAGGTGCGCGTGACCTGGCGGATCATCGCCTCCCAGTCGACCCGCTCGATCGGCTTGCGTGGTTGCCGCTCGATGAGCAACTCCTCCCTGAGGCCGGTGAGGAGCCGCGAGACGTATCCGGCGTCCATGTCGAGGGCGGCGGCGAGGTCGCCGAGCCCGTATGGGGGGAGTACTTCGGCGAGCGTTCGTTGGAGTGCCCACGCCCGCGGACCTCGAAGGCTGGTCAGGGTCTTGGGGCGAGGGGCAGGGTCTCGCGCAGCTCCGTCGGCGTTGATGATCATCAGCGGGTCGTCGAGGGCGATCGACAGATTGCCGGTGGGGTCTGCGTAGCTCTGTCCGCGCTGGTCGAGGATCGTTCTGGTGCGCGGGCTGAGCCAGTCGGAGATCACGATCGTCGGCTCGGCGAACGCCGGCAACGCTGTGGCTGTGCGCGGATCGATCCGTGACCGGACGAACGCCGGCACCTCGAACGAGTCGCCGGCCGGGGAGACGAAGCGGATGATCCCGCCGTCGGTCGTTCGTGACGCAACCGAGGCGGTCCAACTCGACGGGAGGCGGTCCGCGATCTTGCCGCCCGCGCCGGCGAGCAGCTTCTGGATTGCCCTTGGGGTCGGTTTGCGAGCCATGCGAGAGTCGTCCGGGTCATGTGGAGGCTCTGACCTCCACTCCCAACTGACTTGCTCAGGATATCAACTTGCTTGGTCTAGGCAAGTCAGTGATCTACGCACGACATCTAACGGTTTCTCTAACGGACCAGGTCACAGCGTTCGATACGAGATGACACCAACCGACACTCCGGCCTCGCGAAAGGCCTGGTAGACGGCGCGAAACGACACCAATCGACACTTGTCGATATGGCTGCCCGACGGCTCATAACCCGAAGGTCGCAGGTTCAAATCCTGCCCCCGCCACCACCTGGAAGGCCCGGAGACGCTGAGTCTCCGGGCCTTCTGCGTTCCTCGGGACGGAGGGGCTCAGGGGTGCTTCTACCGGGTGGAAGTCGGTGGATCAGGCGGTTGGGTGGAGGAGGGCGGCGAAGGTGTCGGCGGCGTCTTGTCGCAAGCCGGGGATGACGTGTTGGGGGTTGGCCATGGTGAAGCCGGGGGTGGAGTGGCCGAGTCGTTCGGCGACGACGTTGGCGGGGACGCCGGCTTTGAGGGGCAGTGTGGCGTGGGTGTGGCGGAGGTCGTGGAAGCGGATGCGGGGCAGGCCGTGCTTGGCGACGAGGCGGTCGAAGGCGCGTGTGGCGTACTCGGGGTGGATCGGCCCGCCGTCGGGCCCGGCAAAAACCAGGCCCTTCGCGTCGAGCACG
>CAYGLH010000442.1:0-1060 GCA_964350535.1 uncultured Ilumatobacteraceae bacterium | reverse complement strand
GGGGGTGGTTGCCCGTCGGGTCGGGCGAAGACGGAGGCGTCGGGGTCGCCGGGATCGCTGAGCTCCCGCCGGTCAGAGCGCACGTCGGTTGTGTCACAGTCGGGAGCGTGCTGGGACATGTCGGAATCAACGTGCCGGACCTGGAACTCGCTCGCGACTACTACGCGGATCTCCTCCCTCGCGTCGGGTTCGAGCCCTTTGTCGATGACGAGGATCAGTTCGCGTTCATGCCCGCGGGCGGCAAGCGGGGCACCTTCGTGTTCTTCTATCCGACCGCGTCGCGCGAGCCGTACTCCCGCGACAGCACGACAGGGCTGCAGCACCTTGCTTTCATGGTGCCGACACGTTCAGTCGTCCACGACGTCCATCGCTGGGCGGTGTCGGTGGGGAGTGAGGTCGTTCACGAGCCTCGGGTGTTTCCCGAGTACCCGCCTCCGTACTTTGCCTGTTTCTGGCTCGACCCGTTCGGGATCATGCTCGAAGCTGTGTGCCATCACGACCGTGACTGACGAGCCCGCTCCCCGCCGCTCCCCCTGGCTCGGATTGGGCTCGCGCGGAGTCCCATCCAGAGCCGCCGTTCCTCTACGGTCAGTCGTCGATCCGGAAAGGACGTCATGGCGAGGCTCGATCTCGATCGGATATCGAAGGCAGTGAAGTCGATCGACCCCGTCTTCACCGCGACACCGCAGTACCAGAACGACCCGCTCGGCGACGCGCTGGGATGCTCGATCGTGTTGAAGGTGGAAACCCTGAACCCGGTGCGCAGCTTCAAAGGGCGCGGAACCGAAACCGTGATGACGTCGTTCGTCGAACGCTCCGACAGTTCAGGTGTCGTGTGCGCGAGCGCCGGCAACCTCGGCCAAGCCCTCGCCTACAGCGGCGCGCAGCGCGACGTACCTGTCACGGTGTTCGCAGCCAGGACCGCGAACGCGGTGAAGATCGACAGGATCCGGGCGCTCGGCGCCACGGTGATCCTCGAGGGCGACGACATCGAGACTCCGCGCGTCCTTGCGCGCCAGCACGCCATCGACAGCGGGACCTTCCTCGTCGAGGACAGCCT
>CAYGLH010000441.1:0-2775 GCA_964350535.1 uncultured Ilumatobacteraceae bacterium | reverse complement strand
ACCCGTGGTTGAATGACATCGACGTAACTACAACGTTGGTGTCCGCGGGTCAAGTATTTCCGGGCATCGACGGCACGAACGACCAGCGACCCGCACACCGGACCTGGCAGGAGGTCCCAATCATGCAGTTCATCACCACCTCGAGCATCACGGTGAGCGCCATCCCGGTGGAACCCGAGCCCGACTGGCACGACCAGGCGAACTGCCTCGGTGTCGACCCCGACCTGTTCTTCCCCGAACGAGGCGCGTCGACGCGTGAGGCCAAGGAGGTCTGCCGCGGCTGCGAGGTCCGTCAGGACTGCCTCGAGTTCGCCTTGCAGAACGGCGAGAAGTTCGGCATCTGGGGCGGCCTCTCCGAGCGCGAACGCCGGCGCATCCGCCGTCAGCGCGCCCAAGTCGCGCGTAGTTCCATCGGCGCCTGACCGTCAGGCCGCACCTGCGGTAGCATGGTCGCCATGTTCGGATCCAGCGAGATGGTGATCGTCCTCGTTATCGTCCTCGTGCTGTTCGGCGGCTCGCAGCTCCCCAAGCTGGCCAAGAACCTCGGCAAGGCTCAGAAGGAGTTCAAGGCCGGCATGGACGACGCCGAGAAGGGCGACGCTGCGGAGTCGACCGCCACCGAGGCGGCGGCGACCGAGAAGAGCGCCACCGACAAGCCGAGCGACAGCTGACCGTCGGCGCCGCCTCGGCCCGCCACGACGGCTGAGCCCGGCACGCCTCGGCGCCCCGATTCAGCCCAGGCCTGTTCGGCCCCGGGAGGCCACATTCGGCTCAGGCCCCACGCAGTTCAGGCCCGGACTGAGTTCGGGTCGGACTGAGTTCGGGTCGGACTCAGCTCAGTCCGGCGGCGACGTCCTCGCGACGCCGCTTCAGGATGCGGCGCCGCTCACGCTCGCTGCATCCACCCCACACCCCGTGATCGATGCGCTCCTCGAGCGCGTAGTCGAGGCAGCGCTCGGCGACCGGACAGCCGTTGCAGATCCGACGGGCGCGATCGACGCCGACACCGTCGCTCGGGAAGAACACCGACGGCGGGTACATCCGGCAATTGCCGTCGGCCATCCAGGCGGTGGGCGAGTCGGGGTCGTGCGGTGCGACCGACAGCTCGATAGGCCGCTCGACCTCAGCGGCACGAACCTCGCGTGCCCGACGTCGTGCCCTGGCCGTGATCGAACGCTTGGTCATGGAGTCATCCTCTCTTCGCCGCCGGTGGACTCGCGGTCTTGTCATTGTGACGCCGTAGCCCGCTCGACGGTTCCCGTGTTTTCGATTGTTTCCAGACCGCCGTGCCGTAACCCGCCGTCGCCTGGTTGACGGGCAACCGTAACAGAACCGTAAAGAAAAGGGAAGGACCATCGCGCCGCTAGGATCGTCCCGATGAGCGAGGACGTCGAGTACCAGGAACCCGTTGCCCACGCCCGCATCGTCTACCACGGTCCGGTGTCGCCGCACTGGGAGGTGCACGGCGACTGGGGCGACCGGCAGACGCTCGACGAGTTCCGCGCCCGCGTGCTGGCCCGGCTGGTCCTGCTTCCCCGCGAAGACCCGCAGTTCCGCCGCAACCGCGAACGGATCGTGCGCGACGCCGAGCGTGAGCGCATCTCGCTCGAGTGGGACCTCGGCTACCCCGTCGAGTCCGCCTGACGCCCGCTCATCCACCCCTGACACCCAGCGCCGTGGCCGACGAGCGGTTCCTCAACCGGGAGCTGAGCTGGCTCGCGTTCAACGAACGCGTCCTCGCGCTGGCGTGTGAGCGCGGCATCCCGCTGTTGGAGCGGGCCAAGTTCCTGGCGATCGCCTCGACCAACCTCGACGAGTTCTTCCAGGTCCGCGTCGCCGCGCTGAAGGACCAGATCGCTGCCGGCCTCGAGCGTCCGACACCCGACGGCCGCACGCCCGCCCAGCAGCTCACCGAGATCTCCGAGGTCGTCCACGCGATGATCGCTCGCGTCGACGCCATCTACGCCGACGTGCTCGTGCCGGCGCTGAGCGCCGAGGGCGTGGCCCTCATCGACTTCGCCGACGTCACCGCCGACGAGGTGGCCGTCCTCGACGAGTATTTCGAGGACCGCGTGCTGCCCGTGCTGACGCCCCTGGCCGTCGACCCGGGTCACCCCTTTCCCTACATCTCCAACCTCGCCCTGTCGATCGCTGCCACGGTCGCCGACCCGGTCACCGGCGATCGCAAGTTCGCCCGCGTCAAGGTGCCCGACGTGTTCCCCCGGCTCGTCGAGGCCTCGCCGGGCCGGTGGCTCCCGGTCGAGCAACTCATCGGCGCCCACCTCGGGCGGCTGTTCGTCGGGATGGTCATCGAGGAGTGGGCGCCGTTCCGGGTCAGCCGGAACGCCGACCTCACCCTCGAGGAGGAAGAGGCCGACGACCTGCTCGAAGCGGTCGAGATGGAACTGCGCCGCTCCCGGTTCAACAGCGCGGTGCGGCTCGAGGTCGGCGCCGACATCGGCGACGAGATGCTCGGCCTGCTGACCCGCGAGCTCGAACTGTCGCCGGGCGACGTCACGCGCCACCGCACCCCGCTCGACGTCAGCTTCCTGATGGACCTGCTGGGACTCGAGCGGCCCGACCTCAAGGACGACACCTGGGTGCCGGTCACCCCCGGACGGCTGGCCTCGGCCGACGACGCCGACCGGCCGATCTTCGACGTCGTCCGGCACCGGGCGTTGATGGTGCACCACCCCTACGAGAGCTTCTCCAGCAGCGTCGAGGAGTTCCTGATCCAGGCCACCGACGACCCGCGCGTGCAGTCGATCAAGATGA
>CAYGLH010000440.1:0-2781 GCA_964350535.1 uncultured Ilumatobacteraceae bacterium | reverse complement strand
CCCCCGACCCGGACGGCCGCCGCCTCGACCCGACGGCGTAGCCCCTCCACGCCCTCCAACAGGCGGCGGACATCGCCGGCGTCGAGCTCGATCGGATCGATCGCCAACAGCTCGTCCAACGCCCGATCCGCAGCGATCAACGCGTGGTCCAACCGCTCGCCGGCCGGCAGCCCATCACCCACCGGGACCAGCCGGAACCGGTCGCACCGCCAGCCCGCCGTGCGCGCACGCTCGACCGCTGACGCCTCCCCCTCGACCGCCTCAGCCCTCCGCGGATCCATACCCCCATCATGACGAAGGGGTGTTACAGAGATGGCGAGACGATCCGCCCGCAGCACCTACCGGGCGGGTCGCGCCCGGGTCGGGAGCAGGACTGCGACGAACCAGTAGCCGACCGCGCTGGGCAGGGTGACCACGGCGATCGCCGTGCCGACCGACAGCTCCGTGCCCGCCAGGCCCCCGACGATGAGTGGGACCGACACCGTTCCGATGCGCAGCCCAGCGGTCAGGGCGCCGAGACCGGCTCCCTGCCGACCTGGGCGCTTGACCGCTGCGTCGTACAACCCCGGCAGGAGCGGAGCGATCCCGAGCCCGGCGAGGAGGAACCCGAACAGCGCCACGTACCGGTTCTCGACGAGCGACGCCAACGCCAGACCGCCGCCGGCCAGGACGAGGGCGACCTCGGTCAGGCGTCGCACGCCGATCCACACCCCGACCGTGTCGGCGGCGAAGCGGGCGGCGGTCATCCCGCCGGTGACGGCGACGTAGCCGAGCGCGGCGAAGCCTGCGCCCACGCCGAAGTCGTCGGCCATCCGGAACGACGACCACTCGATCGAGGTCGACTCCATCGCGACGGCGAAGAACCCCGCCAGCGTGAAGACGACCAACGGTGCGCGGGCAGCCCCGGAGGTGCCGGGGGCATGCTCCACCGGGGGTTGATCCACCCTGAGCACGCCGGTCCCCACGTAGAGCAGGCAGCCGAACAGCACGGCCGCCGCCGAGATCAGGTGGGTCGTGAGCGACACCCCCGCAGCCGCCAGCCAGGACGAGATGGCCCCGCCGAGCAGCGTCCCGAGGCTCCACAAGCCGTGGAGGCGATTCATCACGGGTGCATGGCGCCGGGCGCTGAGCCACGAGCCCTGCATGTTCATCGAGATGTCGACCATCACGTCGAAGGTGAGCATCCCGACGAGACCGACGAGGAGCAGCGCCGGCGTAGTGGCGAGCCCGACGACGGCCAAGGAGATCGACACGATCGTGCCCGCACCGATCATCAGGCGTCGCGTGCCGAATCGCGACACGGCGGGCGACGCCACGGCGCTGCCGAGCAGGCCGGCGAGTCCCGCCAGCGACAAGAGGAGACCGATCGTCGAGACCGTGATCCCCACCCGGTCGCGGATCTCCGGAAGGCGCGGGATGAAGGATGCGAACAGTGCTCCGTTGACGAAGAACTGGACGGCGATGGCGCGCAGCGCGCGCCGATCCTCCGCGGTGAATTCGGGATCGGCGGGCAAGGCGGGGACACTACTGTGACGCCGGGAGGGGCGAGCATGGGCTACCCACATTTCGTCGTCGCGGCGCTCACGACCACCCTCAACGCGCTCTGCTACCTCGTGAGCCGTGGTCGGCTCCTGCTGCTCGAGGGGCGGTGGCGTCGAGGCTTCTATGCCAACTGGTCGGGCGATCGTCGGCACCAGGCACGTCTCCACACGCCGTCGACCGAGGAGGAGGTCGTCGCCCTGGTGCGGTCCGTCGAACGGCTCCGCGTGGTCGGAGCGGGCCACTCGTTCAACGACGGGCTGCAGACCGTCGGCGCCACGGTGTCACTCGACGAGCTGTCCGGGATCGTGGAGATCGACAGCGCGCGCAAGCAGGCCCGCGTCTGGGCCGGCACGCGGCTGCGTGACCTCACCGCCGCGCTCCTCGACGAAGGACTGGCGTTCCGCGCACTGGCCTCTCACGATGCCCAGAGCATCGGCGGCCTGCTGGCCACCGACGTCCACGGGACCGGCCGCGAGCCCGCGCACTTCAGCGACCAGGTGACCGAGATCCGCCTCGTCGACGGAACCGGGACGATCCATGTGCTCGCGCCCGACGATGACCTGTACCGCGCCGCGGTCGGCGGCATCGGTGCCGTAGGGATCGTCACACAGGTGACGGTGCAACTCGTCGACGCCTTCGATCTCCGCCAGGCCTCGATGGTCGAGACCCGCACCTGGGCGGAGGCGCACTTCGAGCAGCTGCTCGCCGACCACGACCACGCCAGCTTCTACGCCTACCCCTTCACCGACCTGCTGCACGTGCACACGTGGGACCGAACGACCGCGCCGCGATCTCCGATCGGGGCGTACCGGGAAGCGGCGAACGAAGCGAAGGCCGCGGTGGTGGCCGGCACGATCGGCGACGCCACCGCGCACCTCGGGATGCTGCCCCGCACCGCGTCGACCGGGATGCGGATGCAGCCCGCCACGAACCTCGTGCTGCACTCGCACCAGGCGTTCAGTCGGAGCCAGTACCACCTGCACCAGGAGCTCGAGTTCACCGTGCCGGTCGAGGAGGTGTGGCCGACGCTCACCACGGTGATGGAGCTGTACGAGCAGATGTACACCGAGGAGCCGCTGCCGTTCCTCCTGGTCGAGCTGCGCTTCACCCCCGCTGGTCACGATCGCACGCTGCTCGGGGCGGGCGTCGATCGGGCGGCCGCTTGGTTCTGCCTGTGCCTCAACCAGTCGGGCCGGGTCGATCGGTACTTCGATGCGATCGAGGAGTGGATCCGGAGCG
>CAYGLH010000439.1:0-2792 GCA_964350535.1 uncultured Ilumatobacteraceae bacterium | reverse complement strand
TTGACCTCGAGGTCCTCGACCTCGAGCACGGGAGCGGTCATGCGGCTGCCGCCTCCTTCTTCTGCATCTTCTTGGCCAGCTTCGACAGCTTCTGCGTGGCGGCGAACCGCTTCTCGCGCTCGGCGGGGTCGGAGATGATCCGCAGCCAGCTGGCCACGAGGTTGACCGAGAGCACGGTCAGGGAGATCGCCAGGCCCGGCATGACGACGAGCCACCAGGAGTTGAAGATGAAGTCCTGCCCGCTGGCCACGTCGAGTCCCCAGGAGATGTCGGTGCGCTTGACGCCGACACCGAGGTACGAGAGGGCGGCCTCGGCGAGCACGATGCGGGCGAACTCGAGGACGGCGAGGGTGCTCAGCGGGGCGGCGAGGTTGGGCAGGATGTGCTTGAACATCACCCGCTTCGGTCGGCACCCGATGATCTCGGCGGCTTCGACGTAGGCGGTCTCTTTCACGGACAGCACCACGCCTCTCGCCATCCGGGCGTAGATCATCCACCCGTTGATCGACAGCACGAGGATCACCGTCCGCACGCTCGGCCCGATGAGCGATGCCAGCAGGATGGCGATCAGCAGGCCCGGGAACGCGATCTGCGTGTCGACCGTGCGCATGATGATCTTGTCGGCGCGGCCCCCTCGGTAGCCGGCGAAGAGCCCCATCACCACGCCGAAGGCGCCGGCGACGAGCACGACGCCGACGCCGACGAAGAGCGAGATGCGGGCGCCGTACATCAGTCGGGACAGCACGTCGCGCCCGAGACCGTCGGTGCCGAGCACGTGGTCCCAACTGCCCCCCTCGGCCCAGAACGGCGGGAGCAGACGGGCGGTGAGCTCCTGCTCGTGCGGATCGTAGGGAGCGAGCCACGGCGCGAAGACCGCGGTGAACACGAGCACGACGAGGAAGCAGACGCCGAACAGGCCGGCCTTGTCGTGCCACAGCTCCCGCAGCACCGCCTTGAAGCGGACGATCCGCGTCGCCCGGCCGCGGTGGGTGAGCCCGGTGTGTGCCGTCTCGTCGCCGCCGACCGACTCGAGGTCGTGCATCTCGTGGGCGACGATGTCGTGGGAGAACTCCTCGGCGGCGCGAGCACCGGCGGGGAGCACCTCGTCGTGCTCGGTGTCGTGTTCGGTGCTCATTGCAACGTGATCCTGGGGTCGATCAGCTTGTAGAGGATGTCGACGATGACGTTGACCACAACGACGAGCACCGCCGCCACGAGCACGATCGTCGAGAGGAGGAAGAGGTCGCGTCGTTGGATCGCCTCGAGGGCGAACAGCCCGAAGCCGGGCCACGCGAACACCTTCTCGACGACCACGGTGAACCCGGCGAGCGCCCGGGTGATCTCCCACCCGGACATGGTCAGCACCTGCACCCCGGCGTTGCGGAAGGCGTGCTTGCCGACGACGAGCCGGCGGGCCATGCCCTTGGCTTTCGCGGCCCGCACGTACTGACTGTTGAGTTCGTCGATCATCGCCGAGCGGACGACCATCGTGAGGCGTCCGAGCGCCGGCAGGGCGAGGGCGATCGCGGGGAGGATGAGGTGATCGAGCCCGCCGTAGCCGCCGACCGGGAGCCATTGGAGTTGGACGGCGAAGATGATGATCAGCATCAAGCCGACGAAGAACTGCGGCATCGACAGCCCGATCAGGCTGAGCGTCACGAGCAGACGGTCGAGCACGCCGCCCGGGCGGCGCGCGGCGATCATGCCGATCGGCACGGCGAGCACCACGGCCAACGCCATGCCCGCACCGACCAACATCAACGTCTTCGGCAGCGTCTGGCCGATGATGTCCATCGTCGAGCGACCCGGCTGCCACAACGACTCACCGAAGTCGAAGCGCACCAGATCCGTGACGTAGTCGCCGAACTGGACGACGATCGGACGATCGAAGCCCAGTTCGGCCTCACGGGCGGCGCGCTCCGCTTCGGTGGCTTCGAGCGGGAGGACGAAGTCGACGGGATCGGTGAACCACCGGGTCAGCAAGAACACGACGACCGTCGCTGCGAAGACGACGAACACGCCCTGTCCGATGCGCCGGACGATGAATGATCCCATGATTTCCTCCTCCCGCTCGCTGGTTCAGCCGCTGACGGTCATCTCGGACACGAGCAGCTTGGAGTCGACCCGCGGGGTCCACTCGAGCGTCTCGCTCGTGCCGTAGATGTCCTGGTTGTTGATGAGGAAGACGAAGTAGGCGCCGTCACAGGCGATGCCCATCGCCTCGTTGTAGGCCGTCTCGCGGCCGGCGTCTTCGAGCGTCGAGCGTCCCTCGTCGATCAGCGCTGAGAGCTCCTCGTCGCTGTTCGAGCTGCCGACGCCACCCGCCTGGTAGTAGGTGCTCAACTGACGGTCGGCGTCGAGGATGTCGTTCGAGCTCGAGACGAAGATCGCGTCGGCGCGGCTCTCCCGGTCGAACAGCACGTCCAGGTACTCACCGAACTCCGGCAGCTGGAGATCGACGGTCAGCCCGGCGTCCTCCCAGTATCCGGCGATCGCCTGGACCAGCTCGGCGTCGAGCAACCAGCGGCCGCTGGACTCGCCGACGAGGGTGATCGTCTCGCCTGCCACACCGGCCTCTTCGAGCAGCGTCGCCGCTTGCTCGGGGTCGTACGGGTACGCCTCGAGGTCGGGGTTGAACCCGAGGATCGAGGGGCTGAGGATCTGGCACGGGTCGACGGTCGCGTACCCGCCGAACAGGTTCTCGGCGATGGCCTCACGGTCGACGGCCAGGTTGAGCGCCTCGCGCACCGCCGGGTCGGCGGTGATGCCCTCGTCCACGTCGAGGATCAGCA
>CAYGLH010000438.1:0-2793 GCA_964350535.1 uncultured Ilumatobacteraceae bacterium | reverse complement strand
CGACATCGCCGGTGTTGGTCACCCGGAAGCAGTACGTGACCGGCGCGCCGGCGGCGGCCACGACGAGCTCGTCGGTGCCCTCGACACCCGGACACGTGCCGCCAGCCCCGTCGAGCACCGTCTTCTCCACGACGACCTCGGGAACGATCGTCCCGGTGATCACCATCAACCCAGCCCCGCCCCAACCACCGGACTCAGGCGGACCGGTCTCGCCGTGGTTGTCCTGCGGCGACTCCAGCTGGAGCGCGAACCACGTCGAGCCCGCCGGAATCACCACGTCCAAGGTGACCAATGAGTACTCGCGGCCCACGTGACCGCCGGAGTAGGCGACGACGGGAGCAGCGACGACGGGAGGCGGGCACGGCTGGTTGGGTGGTGTGAACGGGTCGACGACCGCCTCGACGGCACCGGGCGCCACCGGGCTGCCGTCGTCGTCGACCAGCGCGGTGGGCGGCGTGCCGGCCCCGGTCGCCGCCCAGGCGATCGAGACCCGGCACTGCGACGTCGAGGTGTCCGCACCCGCGTGGGACATCCGGACCGTCGCCGCCAGGTCGGCGACCAGCGGCTCGTCGAACTCGTAGACGATGGGTTCGGAGGTGACCTGGGCCCCGCCCCCGAAGTAGTAGTCGGCGCCGACCTTCCAGATGAGCTCCGCCACCTCGGCGCACGGCGCGGTGTCGTACACCACCGTCACGCTCGCGCCCCACCACCGATTGCGGCCTGTGCCGGGATCCGGCGGCGGCGCGATCTCGACCTCGTACGTGCCGGGCCCGTCGTCGAAGAGGCTGGTGGCGTCGCCGTAGTAGGCGTACACCTCGACGTCGCTGCTGGCGGGGTCGGAGAACGAACCGACCGGCGTGATGACCCCCGCCGTGCCGTTCACCTCGAGCCCGATGTCGGGATCGGCGGGGGCGGTTTGGAACTCGCCCATCCACTCGACCATCACCTGCACCACCGGCCCGGGCACGTCGAGCGTGATCCCACCCGCCGGGGACACCGTGTTCTCGAACATCCCGAAGGCACCCGCCACCGAGTCGTAGCAGCCGTCCGAGATGTCCAGGTCGACGGACTCGGCCTGTACGGCGGGCGGCGACCACGGAACCAGGAGCACCGCCGACAGCCCCGCTGCAGCGGCCACGCGGTGCCACCTGCGGACACGACCCGACGCAGCATCGCGGTGACGTGCTCCCAACCCATCCATGTCACATCCTCGATCCGCCGCCGATGCGACACACGCTCTCTGGAACCGCCCACGGTAGCGAGTTCGTCGAGCACGCTCTGACATCCCGCCCGACCCACTCGTCCTCGCGGGGATCGGGCCCGTCCCGCTGGCCCGGAGATCCGGAGTTCGCCCCCAAATCGGCCGGGTGGTGGGCGGCGGTGACGGATAGCGTCGCGGAGCCATGACGGTGATGCGGCGCCAGCGGTGGAGCGAGATGGGCGCCGAGGCGCGCCGAGCGCTGTTGCATCGGGGGATCGACGACATCTTCGACCCGGCGCTGCGCGCCTCGATCGGCGCACTGATCGAGGACGTGCGCGAGCGCGGCGACGTGGCGGTGTGCGAGGCCTTGGCGCGCTTCGACGGGATCGAAGTCGAGCCTGCCGGACTGCGGGTGGCCGACGACGAGTATGAGTCGGCAGCGGTGTCGGCCGAGGTCGACGCGGCGATCGACGACGCCATCTCCCACCTGCGGGCGTTCAACGAACAGCAGCTGGCCCGCGAGGAGGACTGGTCCTTCACGTCGGAGCCCGGGCTCCAGGTCGGCGAGAAGATCAGCCCGATCGCCTCCGCGGGCCTGTTCACGCCGAGCGGCAAGGCGAGCTACCCGAGCGTCGCCTACCAACTGGCGGTGCCGGCCGTCGTGGCCGGCGTCCCCCGCCTGGCATTGGTGGTGCCACCCGTGCCCGGCGGTCGTGGCGAGGTCGACCCGGCGGTGCTGGTCGTCTGTCGCAAGCTCGGCATCCGCGACGTCTTCCGGGTCAACGGTCCGGCCGGGATCGCCGCCCTCGGGTTCGGGACCGAATCGATCCCCAACGTGCGCAAGATCGTCGGCCCCGGATCGCCGGCGGTGACGCTGGCCCAGGTCGAGATGCAGCGCCACGGCGTCTCGACGATGATGCTGCTCGGTCCGACCGAGAGCGTCGTGATCGCCGACGCCACGGCCGACTCGGCCCGCCTCGCCGCCGACCTGCTGATCGAAGCCGAGCACGGCACCGACAGCTCCGTCGTGTTGGTGACGACCTCGGCCATCCTCGCCGACGCCACCGACGCCGAACTGGAGCAGCGCCTCGCACGGCTCCCCGAGCCGCGCGCCGTCGCGGCCCGCGCCTCACTCGGACCGAACGGCGGGTGCGTGCTGACCGACACGCTCGACGAGGCGATCGAGGTCGCCAACGAGTACGCCCCCGAGCACCTGCAGGTGGCGGTCGACGCCGACGAGGAGGAGCGCGTGGTCGATGCGCTGGTGAACGCCGGGGAGATCCTCGTCGGTCAGCACACGCCGTTCAGCGCGGCGAACTTCGTGATCGGCTGCCCGGCCTCGCTTCCGACGAGTGGGTTCGCCCACGTGTCGTCGGGGATCACCGCCAGCACGTTCCGCAAGCGCACCGCCGTCGCCCGCGCCGACGCCACCGCACTCGAGCGGATGACCCCCTCGGTCGTCGCCCTCGCCGACCACGAAGGCTTCCCGGCCCACGCCGCCGCCCTCCGCGACCGCTGACCTCCCGCCGAAACTTGCCGTCCGCGTCGCGCTCAGCGCGACCATCCCTCCAAATTTCGGAATGGGCGCGTCA
>CAYGLH010000437.1:0-2793 GCA_964350535.1 uncultured Ilumatobacteraceae bacterium | reverse complement strand
GACGGTGACCGCCTGCAGGACGAGGTCGCGCATGTGCCAGCGGCCGTCGCCGCGCCGCGGGCGGCCTCGGCGGCGCCGGGGTCTTCGTCGCCGTCTTCCCCGGCAACATCGCCCAGTGGCGTGAGGGCACCGACGCCTTCGGCCTCGACACCGACGCCAAGCGCTTCGTCCGCCTGTTCTTCCAACCACTGCTCGTGGTCTGGGCGCTCTGGTCGACCGGCGCCTCACGGTGGTTCTCCCGCCGGGCGGCCGTCGACACCTGACGCGCCATCGGCGGCCGCGCCCCACCTGTCCGCAGTGCGGTGCTAGCGGGACGCGAGCGGCGGCCCGAGACGCGCCGTGACCGCCTCGCGCACCTGGCGGTCGAATGACCTGACGTGCTCGTCCACCAGGACCGCGGCGCGATCAGCGTCGCCCTCCTCGAGCGCAACGAGCATCTCGCGGTGCTCGTCCACGGCCTCGCGGGTGCTGGCGACGTCGGCGAGGTACATGTGCCACACCCGGTGGCTGTGGGCGTACAACGTGTCGAGCGTGTCGGTGAGGAACCGGTTGCCGGCCGCCGCCCACATCAGCTCGTGGCACCGCCGATCGACGTCGAGCAGCGCGTCGTCGTCGAGGTCGTCGTCGGCGCCGTCGAGGACGTTCCGCATCGCCGCCCACGCTGCTGCGTCGCCGCGGGCGCATGCCAGTCGGGCGGCGTACGGCTCCAGCACGGCACGCGTCTCGTACAGCAGCGAGAGGTCGCCGACGTCGATCGGCGCCACGAACATGCCGCGCCGTGGCACCACGTCGACGAACTGGTCGCGGGCGAGTCGCTGCAGAGCTTCGCGGATCGGCGTCCGACCGATGCCGAGCCGTGCCTGCAGGTCGTCCTCGCGCACGACCGCGCCGGGCGCGAGCTCGAGGCGCACCACCATCCGGCGGATCTCGGCATAGGCCCGCGTGCTCAGCGAATCAACTGTGATACTTTCATGATATATCACCGTTCGAGCACGGGAGGTCACAGTGCCCGAGGTTCCATCCACCGCATCGTGCGTCGTCATCGGCGCGGGCATCGTCGGCAACTGCCTCGTGGGCCACTTGGCCGAGCTGGGCTGGACCGACATCGTGCTGGTCGAGAAGGGCCCGTTGCCCAATCCGGGCGGCTCGACCGGCCACGCCTCCAACTTCATCTTCCCGACCGACCACAACAAAGAGATGGCGTTCCTCACGGTCGAGAGCCAGCGCCAGTACCGCGAGCTGGGGGTCAACAACGAGTGCGGCGGCATCGAGGTCGCCCGCGACGAGGCCCGCATGGAGGAGTTCAAGCGCCGCATGACGTCGGCGCGGGCCTACGGGATCCCCAGCCGTCTCGTCACCCCTGCCGAGATCAAGGAGCTCGTGCCGTTCATCAACGAGGACTTGCTGCTCGGCGGCTTCCACACCCCGAGCGTGTCGGTGGTCGACTCGCTGGAGATGGGCACGTTGATGCGCAGCCGGGCGAGCGAGGCGGGTGCGCTCCAGGTGTTCGCCAACACCGAGGTGCTCGACATCGAAGTGGAGGACGGCACGGTGCGCGCCGTCGTCACCGACAACGGCCGGATCGCGTGCGAGCACGTGGCGATCGCCTGCGGCGTGTGGAGCCCGCGGATCGCCGCCATGGCCGGCGCCAACATCCCCCTCACCCCGGCGGTCCACCAGATGGCCGACGTCGGTCCGATCGACGTGCTCCAGGAGACCAACCAGGAGCTCGCCTTCCCGATCGTGCGCGACATGGACACGTTCTGCTACGAGCGGCAGGCGGCCGGGTCGATGGAGGTCGGCTCCTACGCCCATCGGCCGATCTTCCACCACCCCGACGACATCCCGTCGAACGACGAGGCCGCCCTCTCCCCCACCGAGATGCCGTTCACCGCCGACGACTTCGACCCGCAGATGGAACAGGCGATCGACCTGATGGACATGCTCGGCGACGCCGAGATCAAGTACGCGATCAACGGTCTGCTGTCGCTGGCGCCCGACGCGATGCCGGTGCTCGGGGAGACGCCCCAGGTGCGCAACCTGTGGTCGGCCGCCGCGGTGTGGGTGAAGGAAGGCCCGGCGATCGCCCAGCTCGTGGCCGAGTGGATGACCTTCGGCTATCCGCGCATCTGCGACCCGCACGGCTCCGACATCGCCCGCTTCTACGACCACGAGACGACCGAGCACCACATCTACGCCCGCTGCGCCGAGCACTTCAACAAGACCTACGGCATCGTCCACCCGCGCGAGCAGTGGGCGACGCAGCGGAACATGCGGCGCAGCCCGTTCTTCTGTCGCGAAGAGGCGCTCGGCGCCGTGTTCTTCGACGCCCGCGGGTGGGAGCGGCCGCAGTGGTACGAGTCGAACGCCGACCTGCTCGAGCGCTACCCCGACCGCTGCGCGGAGCGGGCACACGAGTGGGACGCCCGCTGGTGGTCACCGATCACCAATGCCGAGCACCTGTACATGCGCGAGCACGTCGGCATGGTCGACCTCACGGCGTTCAACGAGTTCGACGTCGAAGGTCCCGGCGCGCTCGACTACCTGCAGCGCATGACGGTCAACTCCGTCGACGTCGCGGTGGGCCGATCGGTGTACACCCCGCTGCTCACCGCCGACGGCGGGTTTCGCACCGACCTCACGATCATGCGGCTCGGCGCGCAGCACTTCCGGATCGTCACCGGCGCGTTCGACGGCGGGCGCGACAAGTACTGGTTCACCCGCAACCTGCCCGACGACGGCACCGTCACGTTCACCGACCGCACGTCGGCGATGTGCACGATCGGCGTCTGG
>CAYGLH010000436.1:0-2800 GCA_964350535.1 uncultured Ilumatobacteraceae bacterium | reverse complement strand
CGAGCGCAACGTCGACCTCTCCCTCACCATGGGCCGTGAACACACCGGTCACCCGTGCAGCCGCGAGCGCTTCGAGCATCGTGGATCTGGCAGCGCGGATATCGAATGGCGCCATCGCCGTGGCAGCGTCCAGCAAGATCGAAGCCGTACGCGATGTGTCCCCGACTGCGTAGCGAATTGCACCGTCGAGACGCGCCACCTTCGCCGCCTGCAGCGGATCCTCGACATCGAGCGCCAAGTCAGCCAACACGTCGCGGGCCCGGACGCGGAACCCCGCCGTGAGATGACGCTGGCCCGCCGCCAACGCCCGCTCGATTCGCCGAGAGCGGTCGGGACTCAGCTCGGCGGCTCGCGAGTAGAACGCAGCTGACGCCGCGCAACCACCGCGGCGGAGCGCTCGTTCGGCGGCGACCTCCAACTCGGCCGCAACACCTTCATTCGGCACCGACTCGGCGGATCCGAGGTGCCACGCATGTCGGTCCAGGTCGCCGATCTGCGCTGCGGCCTCGGCCAAGGACTGGTGTACTTGGCGCCGGCTCGAGCTCGACAGGCTTCCGTAGATCGCGGATCGAACCAGAGGATGGCGGAACTCGAACCGAGCACGGAACGTACCGAGTCCGACGTTCTCTGCCGGCTCGAACGCCCCCAGGGGCAGACGCGATCGCTCCGCCGCAGTCATCAGGAGCGTCGGCTCGCGCGAACCGTCTGCGGACGCCAACGCCAAGAGCTCCCGGGTTTCGGACGGCAGCGACCGGAACTCGCCGAGGTAATAGTCCTCGAGCCGCTGCGAGATCGGCAGCGGATCGGGAACGGCCGCAGCCTCGGCGAGTTGCACCGCCGAACGTCCGCGCGCAAGGTCCACCAGGGCCAACGGTGAGCCCATGGTGTCTTCGACAAGTCGTTGCGCGAGCCCGCTGTCGATCGGGCCGGATGCGACCGACCGCAGCAACTCGATGGCATCGGCCTCGTCCAGACCTTCGATGGCGAGCGAGGGCAGACCCTCGATCGGCAACGGGGAGCCGCTGGTCTCCCGCAAGCCGAACACCATCGCGATCTGCTCGGTGTGCAGGCGCCTTGCAACAAAGGCGAGCGACGCCAACGACTCATCGTCGAGCCACTGGGCATCGTCCACGATGCACAGGATCGGACGGCGCGCAGCAGCATCGGCGAGCAACGTCAGGGTCGCCAGTCCGACGAGGAAGCGATCCGCTGGCGCACCGGGGGCGAGCCCGAACGCCGACTCCACCGCCTCTCGTTGCACCTGCGGGAGTACGTCGCTTCGTGGCAGGAACGGCATCAGCAACGCATGCACCGCAGCGAACGCCATGTCGCGTTCGGACTCGAAGCCGGCGATGTGCAGCACCCGGAAATCGATCGCCGCCGATGCCGCGAACTCGAGGAGCAACGTCTTGCCGGTTCCGGCCTCACCCCTCACCACGAGAACGCCACTGGTGCCTTGTCGGGCCCCGTCCAAGAGCTCGGCCAGCGCCTCGCGCTCCGCAGCACGTCCGACCATGGTCACGGGCGAGAAAATACACCCGCGCCGATTCGCCCAGCGCCGAAGCAGCTGGGCAGCTGCGGGCCGCCACGTTGTGAGAGATCGCAAACTGGCGCGGTCGCATCGACTCCTGCCGGGGCGGAGGTCGAGCGAGTCAGCTGGCGTGATCAAGGAACCTGGTGCCGGCCCTCCACTGTCGGGGGGTGACGCCGAATCGTTGGCGGAACTTGGTGGAGAAGAAGCTGGGGTTCGTGAAGCCCCACGCACGGCCGACCGATGCAATGGAGTCCTAGCGCTGCGCCTCTGCACCGAGGTCGGTTCTGGCCCCGAGCAGACGCTTATCGATGATCCTCTGCTCGAGGCTCAGCTCCATCGACTCGAAGAGCTTGTACAGGGCACGGACGGAGAGCCCGTTCGCTCGCGCGATCTTGTCGGGCGCGAGGTCCGGGTCACGAAGATGCAGTCGGATGTACGCCTGCACCCGAGCCGCGGCGGAGCTGTGCAGAGACTCGGCGAGACGTGCCGAGTCCTCAGCCGCCGAGACGATGAGGGCGTGCATCAGCTCGGCTGTCGCGGCGCCGACGCGCGGGGCTTGGCCGCCGAGCTCGATCTCGCGCGCGCCGGTGACGACGCTCGCGATGTGGTCCCGCACGAGCGCATAGAGCGGGCTCGACCGGAGTCGGCTGGACGCTCGGTGTATGAGCTCCATCGACAATCCGAGGGTGTCGTAGTCGACGTGGAATGCGTAGGAGGCGCCCTCACCCTCCCAGCGGTAGACGTAAGGTGCCGAGAGATCGACGAGCATCAGGTCGCTCGGCCCGTAGACGATGTCGTCCTGTCGCCAGGCGAGCCGGTTGTGCGTTCTGACAGGAAGCGCCAGCGTGATCTCACACTTCTCCGCGGCACGCGATTGCTGTGGGGTGCGACGAAGCGTGTTGCCCGAAGCGTCGATGTTGAAGACTGTTCCGACGCCGAGGTCGAAGACATGGAGCTCCGCCTGAAAGCTCCTCGCGTCCTCGAAGACGGCCATGCTCGACGAACAGTTCTGACTGACGGTCGCCTGGTAGGCGTCGGCCCTGTCAGCGGGCGACAGCTCCCGCGTGTCAAGAACAAGCATGGGACACCTCCGGGCTCGCCGGAAGGGTCGAGCCGTCTCGACGCCACTGCACGGTGAGGAAAGAACTGAGCGCCGTCACACAACCTGTCGTCCGCACGCGATGAGACACTGCGAGCAGGCCCGCGTGAGTCGGGCTCGAATGATGGAGGACGTGGTGTCCCTGCTGACGACCGACACGATGCACG
>CAYGLH010000435.1:295-2816 GCA_964350535.1 uncultured Ilumatobacteraceae bacterium | reverse complement strand
TGTCGCATCTGGGGACTCGGCGCTGCTCGATCGACTGAACCACGTGATCACCACCGGTCGGGTCGGCGCGTCCTACGAGCACGACGTCGTCGCCTACAACTTCCGAATGACCAACGTCGAGGCAGCGATCGGCGTGGCCCAACTGGAGCGTCTGCCGGCACTTCTGCGCCGCAAGCGAGAAGTGTTCGAGTGGTATCGCGACCTCGCCGAGCGGTTCGACGACCTGTCGCCCTTCCCGAGCCCGTCGACGGGAGTGAGCACGAACTGGTTCTCGGGCGTTTTCTACAGTGGCAACGACGACTCGGCGTGCGCCCGCTTCCGAGACTTCATGGTCGAGCGTGGCATCGATGTCCGACCGTTCTGGATGCCCGTGCACCTCCAGCGGCCGTACCGGGACGCCGAGGCGACGACGTGCGGGGTGTCCGAACGTGTCTGGGAGCGGATCGTGCCCCTGCCGTGCTCGACAGGGATCACCGACGACGAGCTCGACTACGTCGTGCGGGCCGCTTCCGAGTTCTGGGAAGCGAACGCCGACACTGGTGCCGATGTCTGAACCTCGCACGGTCGCCGTCGCCACCTTCGGTCGGTCCGACTTCTCGATCTTGCGACCCCTGTGCCGCCGGATCGACGCCACTGACGGCTTCGACCTGACGATGTGGGTCGGCGGCGCGCACTTCGAAGCGGTCAGCGGGCGCACCATTGCCGACATCGAGTCGTCAGGACTGTCCATCGGTGCTCGCATCGACGGGGGCGGTTACGACCGAACCGCGCTCGGGACGGTCGAGATGATGGCCGCTCAGATGACGGGCTTCGCGCGGGCCGCGGCGGGCGGCGCGTCCGGCGCGACGCCCGACCTCGTCCTGATCCTCGGCGACCGCTTCGAGGCGGTGGCGGCCGGATTGGCGATGGTCCCGCTTGGCATTCCCGTCGGCCACATCAGCGGAGGGAGCATCACCGAAGGGGCGATGGACGATGTCTTCCGACACTGTCTGACCAAGATCGCCGCGCTGCACTTCTGCGACCTCCCGCAGTTCGCGAGGCGAATCCAGTTGATGGGCGAGGAGCCGTCGCGGATCTTCACCACCGGCGCGCTCGGTCTCGACGCGTTCGGCGACGAGCCGCGCCCGTTCGACGAGTTCGTCGCCGCATTCGGTCTCGACGGACTCGCACCCGGCTTCGCGCTGGCGACGCTGCACCCCGAGTCGCGTCACCCGGAGCACACGGTGCCGATGGCCGAGTCGATGGTCCGGGCACTCGAGCAGACGTCGCAGCAGGTCGTGTTCACCTACCCGAACGCCGACCCAGGGTCCGACGACGTGATCGAACGGATCGAACGGGCGGCGATGCGGGACGGCGCGTTCTGCATCCGTGGGTTCGGCGCCGATTGGTATCCGACGGCGATGGCCCACGCCGGGTTGATGATCGGCAACTCGTCCGGAGGGATCATCGAAGCGGCCACGTTCGGTTTGCCGGTGGTCGACATCGGCGACCGACAGAAGCGTCGAGATGTCGGACTCAACGTCATCCACTGCGAACGGACGACGTCGTCTATCGTCGCCGCCATCGACACGGCGACGGATCCGAACTTTGCGCCGCGGGCCGAGAGCGGCAACATCTACGGGGACGGGCGCGCTTCGGAACGTGTCATGACGGTCCTGCGGAACCTCAACTGGGACGGTCTTCGCGTTCCGAAGCCGTTCGCCGACCCCGACCATGATTTCGCCGGCCAGCTCCTGGAGCTGCCGTGAGGCTGATCTCACTTCGCGGCGACGACCTCGACGAACTGACGCAGCGCAGCGACGAACCGCTGCGCAAGGCGATGCAGGAGATGAACACGACCGGCCGGACGTTCGTCCTCGTGACCGACGGTCCACGGTTGGAAGGGGTGCTCGCCGACGGCGACATCCGACGTCATCTCGGCCGCGGCGGAGCGGTGGACGACAGCGCCGACAAGGCGCTCAACCGCACGCCGGTCACGCTGCCCGCAGACACCGCGGCGGCGGAGGTCCGCGACTTCATGGCCCGTCGTGGGCTCGAGTACCTCCCGCTCGTCGACGGCGACGATCTCGTCGCGTTGTGCGTGCTCGAACACGCCCCACGCTCGACCGACATGACCGCCGTCGTGCTCGCCGGTGGGATGGGAACGCGGCTGGCGCCGCTCACCGACGACTGTCCGAAGCCGTTGCTGCGTCTCGGTGACAAGCCGATCCTCAGCCACATCCTGGACCACCTTCGCGAGCAAGGGATCCACCGGTTCATCCTCGCGGTCAACTACCTCGCCAACATGGTCGTCGACTACTACGACGACGGATCGCGTTGGAACTGCTTCATCGACTACGTGCGGGAGACGAAGCGCCTCGGCACCGGCGGCCCGCTGAGCTTGGTCGATCCACAGATGCTGTCCGATCCGTTCCTCTGCCTGAACGGCGACGTGCTCACCGACCTCGACATCGGGGCGCTCCGGGAGACGCATCTCGCCCGAGGATGGGATGCGACGATGGTCGTCCGCGGGCACAGCTAC
>CAYGLH010000435.1:0-285 GCA_964350535.1 uncultured Ilumatobacteraceae bacterium | reverse complement strand
CACCGTTCCCTATGGTGTGATCGAGACCGACGACGACGGGCATTTCGTCGAGGTCCGCGAGAAGCCGGTCCAGTCGTTCCAGATCAACGCAGGCCTCTACATGCTCTCGAAGTCCGTACTCGACGTCGTCCCGACCGACCGCTTCTACGACCTTCCCACCCTCTTCGAGGATCTGCCTGCGCGTGGGCTTCGCGGCGGCACCTACACCCACTCGGGACGGTGGATCGACATCGGGACGATGAGCGAGTACGAACGGGCGAAGGCGATCATCGAGAACGGGGGCCC
>CAYGLH010000434.1:0-2834 GCA_964350535.1 uncultured Ilumatobacteraceae bacterium | reverse complement strand
CGCGACCCTGATCGGGGCGCGGCAGGATCGTGCAGGCTCCGGGTTCGGCCATGGGCGAAGGTCGGCGTCTGCTCAGCCCGAGCGCCGCTGGTTTCCCTCGGCCTTCTTGCGCATGCCGCGCCGACGCTGCACGCCGTACAGTACGAGGGCGCCCACGCCGGCGAAGGCGACGAGCATGATCCACAGCGGCCACTCGAAGTTGAACCACAGGAACTCGAGGTTGACCGACTCGGTGTTCTGGAAGATGAACAGCAGCGCGACGAGCGCGATCAGTGCGATCGGGCCGAACCGCTTGACCTGGTCGGAGGTGATCGCGAACTCGTCTTGGGTGTAGCGGATCGGTTTCTCGTCCGACATGTCGGCGGTTGCTCCTCGGGGGTCGGTGTGCGTCGGTCCCGAACTCATCTTGTCAGGTCTCGTCGGGTGAGCGTCCGATCAGCTCGCCGCCGCGAAAGACGGTGACGGGCCCATCGTCGCTGATCGCCACGACGATCGCCCGCGGCTGGTCGAAGCTGAACCGGCGGGCCGAGGTGTGGCGGGTACCCCCGACTGGCGCGGTCTGCTGCTCCGCCTGGACACTCGGGATCAGCCGGACACCGAGCTGCTGCAGCACGCCGTCGCCATCGAAGATCGCCGCCCCGTCGGTCTGGGCGAGCACGTGGCGCAGCGGGCCGAGTGCTGACGGCTGATCGAGCCGCAACGGCGGCGGCGTCGCCAGCCGTGGCTCGAGCGCGGCGTCGTCGCCCGCGCCCAGCACGAGCAGTGCCCCGATGCCGGCGGCACCGAGGTCGTGGACGGCGAACCGCAAGAGCTGGTCCACGACCGAGCGGTCGTGCGGCACGCATCCGTCGAGCAGGAGTCGGCCCTCCTCGCCGAGCCAGCGCGAGATCGGAGGCTCGAGGTGCCATCCGCCCCCGTCCCAGCGGGCCACCCCGAACCTGCCGGCGACCCGGATGCCACCGTCGGCCCGACGCTGGACGACCGTGCCCCCGGTGGCGTCGGCGATGATCACCACGTCGCGCTCGGAGGCGGCCGCCCGGTCGAACACGACGAGCGCCGAGACGCCGTCGCTGTCGCGCACCGCCCAGCCGACCTCGCCGTCGGCGTACCGGCGCACCTCCTCGTCGGCGCGCGCCGTCGTGGTGCCGATCGTCGTGTCGAGCCCGGTGTCGGCCTTCCAGTGCTCCGTCGGGCGGGTCGGCGCGACGATGGCGCCGTACGTCGGGAGACGTCGTTCGTGGCGCGGCGGGCGCATCGCGTAGTCGATCTCGTCGATCAACAGGTCGGGGACATCGGTGGACTCGATGATGCCGAGCCGCTCCTCGACGAGCTCCTCGCGCAGCCGGCGAAGGCGGCCGGCGGAGACGTGCCGAGCAGCATCCACCTGCGGGAGCCTACGCCGTCGTCGGCGGACGATCCGGTGCTCGTGCCGGTCTCAGTGGCAGTGCTGGCGGCTGGGTCAGCGGGTGAAGAACAGCTGCAGTTCGAGCGGGCCGTGGTCCTCGGCCGAGACGACGATCGGCGCGCTCGGGACCTCGACGCCGAAGTCGGCGAAGGTGATGTCGAGCGAACCGACGACCACGATCGTGTCGCCGACGAGTTGGGCCTCGAGCGGGATCGTCACGCTCTGGGTGACGCCGTGGATCGTCAGGTCGCCCGTCGCGTCGACCGCCGCCACCTCGCCGCCGAGCGCCGCGTCGCCGAGCTCGATCGGGCCGGTGAGGGTGAAGGAGGCGTCGGGGAACTCATCGGTGTCGAGGGCGCGTTGCACGTTGTCGTCGCGCCGGCTGTCGTTGGTGGTGATCGCCGTCATGTCGGCGACGATGTCGACGCCGGTGACCGTCGTGCCGTCGAGCGTGAGTGTTCCGGCGACGCCGGGGGTACGGCCGACCGCCGTCGTGGAGCCGATGCCGCTGAGCTCCTCTTCGATCCGGAAGCCCACGAACGTGCCGGTCGAGTCCTCGTAGCTGAACTCGCCGATCGTGGTGTCGACGGACCATTCCCCGCTGGGATCGGCTGCCGCGGTGTCGCCGCCGGCCGGATCGCTCGGCGCCGTTGCCGGATCGGTGACGGACGACGAAGTGTCGCCCTCGGACGCTGCCGCGGTCGTGTCGGTCTCCGAGGTGCCGGTGGTCTCCCCGTCGTCCGCGTCGGCACCGCCGACTTGGGCGGCGGCGGCATCGATCGAGACCTCGTCGGGCGCATCGTCGCGGAGGAACCACCAGGCGAAGGCTCCGCCGGCGATGAGCAGCACTGCGACGACGACACCGACGCCGACCAGGATGCGGCGACGGCGGTAGTCGGGTTCGGTTTCGGTGGTCATCGAGGTCCCTCCCTGGGTGGATCGCCGCCATCGTGACACCCCGAGGTGAGAACGAGACGTGAACCGGGTGACGTTTCGCGGCGTCGACCGAGAGAAGATTAGGTCTTCCTAACAAAATGTGGGGGAATGCGTCAGCCCGACGAGTTGGGCAACCCGACACGAAACGATCAGGAGCATCACGTGACCACACCCTCCGCCCGTCGACCCAGGAGCCGCTCGCTGCTCGCGGCGACCACGGCGCTCGCCGTCCTTCTCGCGGCCTGCGGTGACGACGACTCCACATCCGACACCGCCGCCGACACCGCGGCCGACACCGGGGCGCCGGCCGACACGGACGGCCCGGCGGATACCGAGGCGACCGACGCAACGGCCGCCACGGACGCGCCCGTCGACACGGAGGCGCCGGCCGCGACCGATGCACCGGAGGCCGAGTCGACCGACGACGATGCGGCCGCCTTCCCCGTGACCATCGAGCACAAGTTCGGCGAGACCACGATCGACGCCCAGCCGG
>CAYGLH010000433.1:0-2835 GCA_964350535.1 uncultured Ilumatobacteraceae bacterium | reverse complement strand
GACCGGCGCCGCACCCGGCGATGACGACGGACGCGGGCCGGCGGACCCCACTGAGGAGTCGCTGTGGTGGGGGTGGGGCGACGACGGACGATTCCGCTTCCACGGCATCCTCGACGCCGACACCGGGCTGATCGTCGAGTCGGCGCTGCGCGAATCACGCGATCGCCTCGTCGGTGAAGGTGGTGCCGGAGGCGCAGGTGCCTCGTGGCCCGATGCGCTCCGCGACATCGCCGAGCGATCACTCGACGCGATCGGCGCCCCGGCGCGACGCGACCGCTTCCGGGTGCACGTGCACCTCGACACCGACGGGTCGCTGATCGATCAGCAGGGTCGCTGGCTGCCCGAGGCGATCCGCCGGCACATCTGCTGCGACGGCCGCGTCAGCGCAGTCCTGCGTGACAACGCCACACCGATCGGTGTCGGCCGCAGCCAACACATCGTCCCGCCCCGCACCCGCCGCCAGGTGTTGCTCCGCGACCACGGGTGCTGCCAGGTGCCCGGATGCGGGAACACCATGTTCGTCGAGATCCACCACATCATCCATTGGGAGCACGGTGGCGAAACGGAGACCGACAACCTGATCAGCCTCTGTCCCCGACACCACCGGCTGCATCATCGAGGGCTGTTGGGCATCTCGGGCAACGCCGACGTCGTCGACGGGGTGATCTTCACCAACCGCCACGGCCGGCCGATCCCCGCCAGCGGGGCGAGACCCGAGCCCCCGGGGGCGCCCCCAGACCCGCCGTCGGGCGACTTCCGTCATCCCCTGGGCGAGCGCCTCGAGTCGCGCTGGGTCCACTTCAACGAACCGCGGCCACGGCACCTCCAACCGGTCAGCTGAACGCGGTCAGCGCCGGCGACACCATCGAGGCCGCCTCGTCGCCCGGCGGTGTCGCCGTCCAGATCGCCACGGTCAGCGCGATCAGCACGATCAGCCCGGCAACGCTCAACGCCACCAACGCCCGCTTCGTGCGATACGTGCTCGCCGCAGCGACACCCAGCAGCGGCAACAGGCTGATGCCGTAGCGAGAGGTGGGTCCTCCCTCGATCGAGTAGTCGAGGTAGAACAGCACGGTGATCGCCGGGCCGGTCGCCAGCAGCGCCAACAGGGCGACACCACCGACGCGCTGCATCGCGTCCCCGCCGCGCGGCGCCCACAACACGACCATCGCGGCCGCCAGCAGCGCGAGCATCACGACCATGGCGGTCTCGGCGACATACGGGGGCGACGTCGGGATCCCACCGGAGGCGTAGGCCCGGAACATCCGGGTGACGCTGGCGACGACATCGTCGAGCGGGAACGAGTCGACCTGCTTGAAGCCGAGCAGCGCGTCGAGCACGACCTGGTAGTCGACGATGCCACGGGCGTCCCGGACGCGGCCCCAACCCACGTAGGCGACCAAGCCCGCCAGCGTGGGGATGGCAAACGACAGCGCGCGGCGGCGATCGAGCCGACGGTCGAGCGCGGCGTCGAGGCACAGCGCGGCGCTCGCCACGCCGACCGCGATCAGCCCCGTTGGTTTGAGCAGCACGAGGAGCACCGCCACGACGCTCCAGACCAGCACGGCGCGTCGGTCGACCGACTGTCTGAGCAGCGCGAACATCAACAACGCCACCGAGCCGCTGAGCAGGGCGACGGCATCGTTGTTGACCGTCGCGCTCTGGTACACGACCGTCGGCGAGATCGCCAACAACGCCGTGACCACCACCGTCGGCCACCACCGACATCGGAGTCGGCGGCAGGCGAGGAAGAAGACGACGAGTCCGGCGCTCATCCACGCCGCGCCGGTGACCCGCGCCGACGTGACGAAGCCGTCCGCCGGTCCGATCCGAGCGACCTGTCGCAGCCCGGCCGTGACCACGTAGTACAACGGCGGTTGCTGCGCCTCGTACTGGTAGCCCTGTGCGCCGATGATCTCCGGCTCGTAGCTCGGCAGGCCGCACGGGGCGTTGACCCGGCCCTGGACGGTGCGGCACTGGATCTCGCGCACGGTCTCCTCGAGCATCTTGTCGCCGATGCGCGGGAGTTCGCCCCGCTCGATGCGGCGCAGGTAGTCGGCGTGCGCCGGCTCGTCGTACGGCGAGAACTCGGGGCTCTGCCACACCACGAGCAGCACGAGCACCGAGGGCAGCACGACGGCCACGAGCACGACGACCGAGATCCGCTGCCAGCGGCGCGCTGGGGCGCCGTCGTGGGGGTGCGCGGCCCGCGGCATCCCGACGACGCTAGGTCAGCAGGGCCGTCCGGCGCGAAGACCGCTCGGGTCTGCCGTCCGGCACCGCCAGATCGCGATGTCGGATCGCGACGTCGGATCGCAGCGCGGAACAGCACGTCGGCGGCAGCGGAGCGCTGCGACCCTCACCGTCAGATCACGTCGTCGAGGCCGGCTTCGGGCCCGACGGCGCCGATCGCCTCGAAGTACTCGAGGTGGGCGTTCACCACGTTGACGGCGTCGACGTCGTCGAGCAGCTCCACCCCGGTGCGGTCGGCTTCGCCGAGCAGATAGGCGGTGAGATCGTCCTCGGTGATCAGCACGGTGTCGTCGATGTCCTGCCGTCGATCGACCACATCGTCGGGCTGGAGGCCCTGGGCGTGCAGCCACTGCATGTGGAACAGCAGCAGCTGCTCGACCTCCTCGGGCGTCAGCCGGCGCTGCGACTCCTCGGGGAGGCGATCGCACACGAAGTCGACGGCCTCGTCGAGCTCGTAGACGACCCGCGGCGCCACGGCGTCGAGGCGATGTGCTTCCCGACCGATGGCGACGGCGGCGATGGCGAACACGGCGATCGCCGCGACCACGGCGAAGACGATCGTGATGCCATCCATCGGCCCTC
>CAYGLH010000432.1:0-2845 GCA_964350535.1 uncultured Ilumatobacteraceae bacterium | reverse complement strand
GGGCGCTTCGGTCGTGTGCGCTTCCGTGGTCGGGGCCTCGGTCGCCGGCGGCTCGGTCTCGACGGGCTCGGTGGCGACGGGCTCGGTGGCGACGGTCTCGACCGCGTCGGTGGCCTCGGAGCTGTCGTCGTCGTCACCGCCGCAGGCGGCCAGGGTGATGGCGAGCGCGCCGGTCAGGGCCGCGACGGTATGAAATGGGCGACGCATCGGAAACTCCTCATGGTCGTGATCGGGGGATCGGACGAGTGTGCCGATCGATGTGCCCGACGCCACTGTCGGACCGCATCGATGTGCCCGATGTCATACGACGTGCGTCACCAGGACCCGGACGGCGCGGTCGTGCTCAGCCGAGCTGTTCGACGGCGTCGAGGGCCCGCTCGGTCGCCCGGCCGTAGCCGCCACCGAACTTGATGGCGTGTACCGCGAGCGGCGCCAACTGGTGGAGCGGCACGCGGTCGCGCCAGCCCTCGGCGAGCGGGGCCGCCTCGTGGTACGCATCGAAGCAGCGGGCATCGAACCCCCCGAACAACAGCATCATCGAGAGGTCGAACTCGCGGTGCCCGCCGTGTGCGGCAGGGTCGGTCAGCCAGCTCGTACCGTCGCGGTCGACGACGCGGTTCATCGCCCACAAGTCGCCGTGCAGGCGGGCCGGCGGTTCGTCGGGCACGCCGAGCTGATCGAGGCGACCCGCGATGCGTTCCAACCGCTCGATCGCGGTCGGCGGCAATGCCGCAGCGTCGGCGGCCAGCCGGGCGAGCGGGAGGAGCCGATTGGCGGCGAAGAACTCGCTCCAGACGGCGCACGGTTCGTTGGGGAGGCGACGGCTCCCGGTGGTGCGTCGGTCCGTGCGACCGAAGCACTCCGCACCTGCGCTGTGGAGTGCGGCGAGGGCCCGGCCGAACGCGTGCTCGTCGGGCGGAACGGCGCCCTCCGGGATCCACTCGAGCACGAGGACGTCGTGGTCGACGAAGAGCACCTGGGGGACCGGCACCGCGTCGGCCGCGCGCAGCCATTCGAGACCTCGTGCCTCGGTGTCGAAGAAGTCCTGCGGCGGGTCGCGACGCGTCTTGGCGAACAGACGCGTGCCGTCGCGCAGGTCGAGCACGAACGACTCGGCGACGTCACCTCCACTGAGCTTGCGGGTCGCCGCGATCGAGCCGCGGACGGCCTGGACGCGACGACGTACCACGTCCTCGGGCTCGTCGATCATCAGCAGCGCGTCGCCGTCGGGTCGGGTTCAGGAGAGGTCGGGCGACACGACGTAGTGCTCGCCGCCACCGCCCGCGATCACGTCGTCGAGCCAGTTGCCGGCGTACATCTCGGTCGGCCCCTGGAGGAGGTCGGACGGCTCGCCCGCCGGCGTGGTGACGAGCGTCCATGCCTGGCGCTTGTAGGTCCAGTTCTCGGGGTGCAAACGGTGCGCCTCGCGCCAGAAGGGCGCGGCAGCGTCGTTCCCGCCGACGCGGTGGTGGTGGCAGCCGAGCTCGAAGTTGGCCGCCGACACGCCGTGATCGAACGGGCGCGGTTGGGACCGGGCGATCACCTCGTCGGGCGTGAGGGCGAACCTGCTCGCGCTGCCCTTGTGGACCCAGTCGACGATCGCGGCGCGGTAGTCCTCGGCGACGTCGGGGATCTTCTTCACCTCGCGGAAGGTGCGCTCGAGCCGCTCGGGCAGCCCGTCGGGGATCTCCATGTCGCGCAGCTCGCTGCGCTCGATGGAGGCGGACTCGGCCGGTCGGACGATCGTGCCCGACTCGTCGATCCACACCGCCATCGGCACGTTGACGAACCCGAAGCGCCGATCGGTGACGTGTTCGCCGTCGATCAGCGACGGGTGGGTCGGACCGGCCGCCTCGATCCACGGCCGGGCCTGCTCGGCGTCGACGTCGAGCGCGACGGTGACCACGGTGAGTCCGTCAGCCTCGAGCTCGGAATGGAGCGCCTGCCAACCTGGCAGGCTCGTGCGGCAGCCTCACCACGACGCCCAGGCGACCAGCAGCGTCTTGCGACCGTGCAGCGTCGACAACTTGAAGGGGTTGCCGTCGACGTCGGGCAGCTCGAGCTCGGCCGCCTCGGCGGAGTCGAGGGCGTGCCCACCCGTCTCCGGCCCGATGGCCCAGAGTCCGTGTCGGGCGTCTTCGACCAGCGGCATCCCGAGCCGGTCGGCGACGACCCGCAGGTCGAGGCGACCGCGCTCGGTGAGTGCGTCGGGACACGGCACGCAGCGCACGTCCTTGCACAGACCCTCGGGCTTGCTCACCCATCCCGTGCCGGCGGCGAAGTCCTCCGGTGTCACCTCGAGGTCGTCGACGATCATGTGTCCGAACTTAACGCAGTTCGGAGGAACGTCCCGGCGACGGTCAGCCCCAGACTTCGCGAGCGGTCTCGTAGACGCCTTGGTCGTAGGAGAACTCGACGATGTTGCCGTCGGGGTCGTTCACGAAGCAGACGTACCCGATCGGATCGGGCATCTGTCGTGCCGGCATCGCGAGGATGCCCTCGGCGTCGGCGCGCGCTGCGGCGTTGTCGACGTCGTCCTTCGTCGGGACCTCGATGCCGATGTGGTTGAACGGCGCGAGCTTGGCGATCGGAGCCGGGGCGAACGGGTCCTTGTCGGGGAAGAACTGGGCGAGGACCAGGATGAACGGGTTCTCCGCCTGGTCGGAGTGGCCGAGCCAGGCGCCGTAGCCGTCGTCGTCCTCCCGGCGGGCGAGCAACTCCAGCGGCGTGTAGCTGGTGTAGAACTCGATCGTCTTGTCGATGTCGGCGACCCGCAACGCGATGTGGGTCCAGCGCGCCGTTGCGGGCCGCAGGGCGTGGATCGGCTCACTCATCGGTCCAACCT
>CAYGLH010000431.1:0-2866 GCA_964350535.1 uncultured Ilumatobacteraceae bacterium | reverse complement strand
CGACGCCTTGAATGCGGAGCGCCCGGGCTCCACGATCACCTTCACGAGATCGAGACCGTGCGCAGCGCAGTACGACTCGATGCGCTCGCGCTGGGTGGAGGTCGAAGTCTCGTCCTCGCGGTCCCGCGAGATGCGCACGTATCCAACGGCGCGGCGGGGTCGCTTAGGGTTCGTTCGTGATGCCATCCCCTTACTCTACGCGGTTGTACCTTTACAAGCGTCTGCTGAAGGACGAGTACTGGAAGGCGGCCGGCCGCGCCATCTGACGCCGGCCACCGGTCCGTGGCGGTCCATCCCTACCTCGACTCGCCGTTTCCGCTGGCGATCGCCCATCGCGGAGGCACCGGCGCTCACCCGGAGAACACGCGGGCCGCGTTCGCCCACGCCGTCGGGCTCGGGTTCCGCTACCTCGAGACCGATGTGCACGCCACCGCCGACGGAGTCCTGGTGGCCTTCCACGACGCCGACCTCCAGCGGACGTGCGGGATCGACGCCCGCATCGGCGAGCTGTCGTGGAGCGAGCTGAGCGAAGCGCGCGTCGACGGGCGTGAGCCGATCCCCCTGATGCGTGACCTGATGGAGGAGTTCCCCGACGCGCGCTTCAACATCGACGCCAAGGCAGACACTGCGGTCGAGCCGCTGATCGCCCTCGTCCGCGACCTCGACGCGCTCGACCGGGTCTGCCTCGCGTCATTCAGTCGCGCCCGACTCCGACGGATCCGGCGGACGTTCGGCGTCAGGGTGCTCACCGCGATGGTCTCCGTCGAGATCGCTGCCCTCAAGCTGGCTGGGCGTGCACCGTCCGGCGGCCCGACCGCCGCGCAGGTTCCGCCGAGCTACGGGCGGCTGACGGTCGTCGACGCATCCTTCCTCCGCCGTGCCCATCGCCGGCAGGTTCCGGTGCACGTCTGGACGATCGACGATGCGGCCGAGATGCACCGACTGCTCGACCTCGGCGTCGACGGCATCATGACCGACCGCCCCGACGTCCTCCGCGACGTCTGCATCGAGCGCGGAATCTGGCCCCAGTAGACGGGCGCGGGCAGTACGGTCTGGCAGGCTGGCCGCATGAGCGGACCTCCCCTGCGCACCGTGCACGCCCCGAACGGCGTCGTCGCCAGCGCCGACCAGTTGGCAACCTCAGCCGGCGTGGCCGTCATGGCCGACGGCGGCAACCCGCTCGACGCGGCGCTCGCCACGAACGCGGTGCTGAGCGTCACCGGTCCCCACCTGTGCGGCATGGGTGGCGACCTGTTCGCCCTGGTCCACACCGGCGGCGACGTGGTGGCACTCAACTCGTCGGGGCGAGCCGGGTCGGGCACCGATTCGGGTGCGCTGCGCGACGCCGGTCATCGGGTGATGCCGTTCCGCCTCGACCCGGCGGCGGTGACCGTTCCGGGCTGCGTCGACGGGTGGGTCGCGCTGCACGAGCGCTTCGGGTCGCTGCCGCTCGAGCGGATCCTGGCGCCGGCGATCGGGTACGCGGAAGACGGGTTCCCCGCCAGCCCGCTGCTCGTCGGCGCGCTCCACGCGCTCGACGCGCAGGCTCGTGTCAACCTCGGCGAGCTGGTCGAGCAGGCGACGCGGCCCGGCGCACGGGTCCGCCGTCCCGGCGCCGGCGCCGCACTCCGGGCGATCGCCTCGGGCGGTCGGGCCGCCCACTACGAAGGCGCGTTCGGTGAGGGGCTGCTCCGGATCAGCGCCGGCCACATCACGGACGAGGATCTGGCGACCTCGCAGGCGACCTGGGTACCGCCGTTGACCACCAGCGCCCTCGGCGTGGACCTGCACACGATCCCGCCCAACAGCCAGGGCTACCTCGCGCTCGCCGGGTGCCGTCTGGCGAGCGGGCTCGCGCTGCCCGACGATCCGCGCGATCCGCGCTGGGCCCACCTTCTCGTCGAGGCCGCCGTCGCAGCCGCCCACGACCGCCCGGCCGTGCTCCACGACGCCGCCGACGGGGCGGCCCTGCTCGACGCGATCGACGCCCGCGCCGACGCGATCTCTCCCGATCGTGCCAGCCGGACCGCCGTGTCCGCCGCCGACGGTGACACCACGTACCTGTGCACCGCCGGTCTCGACGGCGACGGTCAGCCGATGGGGGTGTCGCTCATCCAGTCGAACGCCTCGGGATTCGGGAGCCACCTCGTCGAGCCGAACACCGGGATCAACCTGCACAACCGTGGCATCGGGTTCTCGCTCGAGGCGGGCCATCCCGCCGAGCTCGCCGCCGGTCGACGTCCGCCGCACACGCTGGCGCCGGTGCTGGCAACGCAGGGTGCCGAGTTGGCCGCCGTGCTCGGCACGATGGGCGGCGACGCGCAACCGCAGATCCTGCTGCAACTCGCCGTGCGGCTGTTCCATCACCGCCAGGCGCCCGCCCGCGCCGTCGACGCCGGGCGGTGGGCGGTGCGCGCCGACAGCGGCTTCGACACGTGGACGGCCCCGAACCCGACCCTCGTCGTCGAGGAGCACGCCGCCGCCGACTGGGCCGACGAGCTGCGGGCGATGGGCCACCGCGTGGAGACGGCTCCCTCGTACGACTCGGCGTTCGGCCACGCCCACGCCATCGTCGTCGACCGCCACGGCATGTTCGCCGGCGCCGCCGACCCCCGCGCCGTCGTCAGCTCCTGCGCCGGCCGCTGACCGCACGCTCCCCCAGCCCTCTCAGCGCTCCCCCGACCATCACCCCGCAGTTCAGCGCGCCCCGCTCGGCCGTCGCAGCACGATTCTTCGTGTCGGCCAGTTTCCGGTGCGAGCGTCCACATGCCGACACGAATCGGCCGCTCCCGATCTGTGTCGGCAATGTTCCGGTGTCGGCGGAAATGTGCCGACGCAAATCGGGAGGTCCCCGAACGGTCACGGG
>CAYGLH010000430.1:0-2873 GCA_964350535.1 uncultured Ilumatobacteraceae bacterium | reverse complement strand
GCGTTCGCCATCGGTCGCCGGGCGATCACCAACGACGAGTTCGCCGCCTTCGTCGACGCCACCGGGCACGTCTCGACGGCCGAGCGGTTCGGCAACTCGTTCGTGTTCGGCGGGTTGCTGCCCGACGACTTCCCGCCGACCCGCGGCGTCGCCGCCGCGCCGTGGTGGCGAGAGGTGCTCGGCGCCGACTGGCGCCACCCCGAAGGGCCGCACAGCGACGTCGACGGGCGTGGGCGCCATCCCGTCGTGCACGTCTCGTGGCTCGACGCCGCCGCCTACTGCGCGTGGAGCGGTACGTCGTTGCCGACCGAGGCGCAGTGGGAGTGCGCTGCCCGCGGCGGACGCCACGGTGCCCATTTCCCCTGGGGCGACGAGCTCGAACCCGACGGCGAGCACCGGATGAACGTGTTCCAAGGCGACTTCCCCGGCGGCGACACCGCCGCCGACGGGTGGGCCGGCACGGCGCCGGTGGGCACCTACCCACCGAACGGCTTCGGCTTGTACGACGTGACCGGCAACGTGTGGGAGTGGTGTGCCGACTGGTTCGACGCCGGCTACTACCGCAGTTCGCCGCGCCGGGATCCGACGGGACCTGTGCACGGCCAGGCACGGGTGATGCGCGGCGGCTCGTACCTCTGCCACGACAGCTACTGCTGGCGCTACCGGGTCGACGCCCGCAGCGGCAACATGCCCGACAGCACCGCGGGCAACATCGGCTTCCGCGTCGCCGCCAACTGACCCAGCACCGCGGGCAACATCGGCTTCCGCGTCGCCGCCAACTGACCCAGCACCGCCCTTCGCCGTTCTCATGAGACGCTTCGGTCGGGTGGGGTTCCGTGTACGGCGCTGACGCACCTGCGACACTGACTCGGTGAGATACAGCGGTGACATCCTCGACGACTTCGAGGCCCAGAAACGGCCTCGCGCCTACCCGACGGCGACGGCGGAGATGGGCATGGAGGTCGTCGACCGGTCGAGCGGGTTCCGCGGCGCCGTCGTCCGGTGGAGCGCCGAAGGGATCACGCTGCAGAACGCGGGCGACCACGTGCGCCACTTCGGTTGGAAGCCAGGCGGCTTCGTCGTCGGCGGCACGGTCGTCACACTCGAGCGCCCGCGCGCAGCAAGGGCTGCGACGCAGCGGATCACGGCGTCGGGCTCGGTGGCCGGTGACGGTCGGGCCCGCGTGGCCGCCGCGAGCAGGATCTGGGTCGAGGGCAAGCACGACGCCGAACTCGTCGAACACGTCTGGGGCGACGACCTCCGCGAGCTCGGCATCGTCGTCGAGCCGCTCCACGGTGCCGACGATCTGGCCGCCGCGGTCGCCGACTTCGGGCCGAGTCCACGCCGCCGGCTCGGGGTCCTCCTCGACCACCTCGTCGCCGGCTCGAAGGAGTCGCGCATCGCCGCCACCGTGCGCGACGACGACGTGCTGATCACCGGCCACCCGTTCGTCGACGTCTGGGCGGGCATCCGCCCCAAGGTGGTCGGGCTCGACGAGTGGCCCGACGTGCCGAAGGGCGACGTGCCCTGGAAGGAGGGCCTGTGCCGTGCGCTCGGCGTGCCCTTCGAAGGGTTCTGGCCGCGGCTGCGCAACCAGGTGCACACCTTCGCCGACCTGCGCCCCGAGCTCGTCGGTGCCGTGGAACAGCTGATCGATTTCGTCGCCGAGAGTGAGGCCTGAACGTGTCCGTCGACCTGCAACACCGTCATTTCCTGCAGGAGTCCGCCTTTACCCGGCCCGCTTTCGACCTCCTCCTCGACCTCGCCGCCGAGCTGAAGGCGCAGAAGCGGGCCGGTGGCGAGATCCCGCGCATCGCCGGCCGCAACATCGCCCTGATCTTCGAGAAGACGTCGACCCGCACCCGGTGCGCGTTCGAGGTGGCGGCCTACGACCAGGGCGCCAACGTCACCTATCTCGACCCGTCCGGGTCGCAGATGGGGCACAAGGAGTCCGTCGCCGACACCGCCCGGGTGCTTGGCCGGATGTACGACGCGATCGAGTACCGCGGCTCGTCGCAGGCGAACGTGGAGGAGCTCGCCCGCCACGCCGGGGTCCCGGTCTACAACGGCCTGACCGACGAGTGGCACCCCACGCAGATGCTCGCCGACTTCCTCACGATGCGCGAGCACAGCCGCCTGCCGAGCGAGGAGCTGTCGTACGCCTACGTCGGCGACTGCCGCTACAACATGGGCCACTCGCTGCTCATCATGGGCGCGCTGATGGGCGCCGACGTGCGGCTGGCGGCCCCACCGGACCTGCAGCCGAGCGCCGCGATCGTCGACCTCGCCACCACGTTGGCGGCGGGCAGCGGGGCGCGCGTCACCGTCACCGACGATCCGCGGGAGGCGGTCGACGGGGCGCAGTTCGTGCACACCGACGTGTGGGTGTCGATGGGGGAGCCGAAGGACGTGTGGGTCGGCCGTGCCGAGCTGTTGCGTCCCTATCGCGTCGACGTCGAGCTGATGGCGGCGACCGGGAACGGCGAGGCGAAGTTCATGCACTGCCTCCCGGCGTTCCACGACCAGGGCACGGTGGTGGGCGCCGAGATCATGGCGCACACCGGCATGACCGACGGCCTCGAGGTCACCCACGAGGTGTTCGAGTCCGACGCCAGCATCGTGTTCGACCAGGCGGAGAACCGACTGCACACGATCAAGGCCCTCCTCGTCGCCACCCTCTCCTGAAAACGAACAGAACCTGTTACACCGGGGTCAGACCCCGATGTAACAGGTTCGGCTGATCAGACGAAGGCGGAAGCGAACACCAGGCTGACGATGGTCATCACCTTGAGGAGGATGTTCATCGCCGGGCCGGAGGTGTCCTTGAAGGGGTCGCCCACCGTGTCGCCGACGACGGCCGCCTTGTGCGGCTC
>CAYGLH010000429.1:2634-2881 GCA_964350535.1 uncultured Ilumatobacteraceae bacterium | reverse complement strand
CGGGCGCGTCGGCGGCGTCGGCCGGGCCGTCGGCAGCCTCGGTCGACCGGGTCTCCTCGCTCACCCGAACCGCCCGGTGACGTACTGCTCGGTGCGCTCGTCGTCGGGATCGGAGAAGATCTTCTCGGTCGGGTTGAACTCGACGAGACGGCCCGTGCGGCGGTCGCTGTCCGGATTGACCTCGGTGGTGTAAAACGCCGTCCAGTCGCTGACGCGCGCCGCCTGCTGCATGTTGTGGGTGACGATG
>CAYGLH010000429.1:0-2624 GCA_964350535.1 uncultured Ilumatobacteraceae bacterium | reverse complement strand
CTTCTCGTCCGGGTGCGTAAAGATGGATCGAGTGACGCCAAACTCAATCAGCCTGCCTTCAAAAAAGAAACCCGTGTAATCGCTGACGCGCGCCGCCTGCTGCATGTTGTGGGTGACGATGACGATCGTGTACTGCGACTTGATCTCGTTCATCAGGTCCTCGATGCGCGCCGTGGCGATCGGGTCGAGCGCGGAACACGGCTCGTCCATCAGGATCACCTCGGGGTCGACGGCGATCGCCCGGGCGATGCACAGCCGCTGCTGCTGACCACCGGACAGGCCGAGACCGGACTCGGTGAGTCGGTCCTTGACCTCGTCCCAGAGGGCGGCGCCACGCAGCGAGCGCTCGACGATCTCCTCGAGGTCGGACTTCTTCTTCGTCCCGGCCAGCCGCGGGCCGTACGCCACGTTGTCGAAGATGCTCTTCGGGAACGGGTTCGGCTTCTGGAACACCATGCCGATCCGTCGCCGCACCTCGACCGCATCGACCTTGGCGTCGTACAGATCGACGCCGTGGTACTCGAGCGTGCCCTCGACACGCGCCGTCTCGATCAGGTCGTTCATCCGGTTGAAGCACCGCAGCACCGTCGTCTTGCCACAGCCCGACGGGCCGATGAAGGCGGTGATCTCGTGCTCCTTGATCTCCAGGTTGACGTCGCGCACGGCGCGGAACTCCCCGTAGAAGACGCTCAGCTCCTTCGTGGTGAAGACGCTGTGCTGATCCTCGCGGGCGATCGCCTCCGGGACCGGTTGCAGTTGCTGATCTGTGGTCACGGCGGTGGTCTGCTCCGTTCGCTCCTCGGTCACGGTATCTACCTCGTCAGTCATCGGGTACCTCTTCGCAGGATGGCAGGGCGTGGGGTGTGTGTCGAGCTCACGCGATCCGCTTCTTCTCGAATCGGTTGCGCAAGAGGATGGCGGCCATGTTCAGGATCAACACGAAGACCAGCAGCACGACGATCGCCGCCGCTGCGGTGGTGTTGAACCCGGTGTCGCGGCCCGCGTTCTGGGTCCAGGTGGTGATGATGATCGGCATCGCCGTGAACCGCTCGGTCAACGCCGAGACATCGAGGATGTTCGGGTCCTGGGTCATGCCGCCCGACACCGCGCCGATCAGGATCAGCGGCGCCGCTTCACCGATCGCCCGGGCCATCGACAGCAACGTGCCGGTGAGGATGCCGGGTGCGGCATACGGGAGCATCTGGCTGCGGATCATCTCCCACTTGGTCGACCCGACACCGTACGCACCCTCCTTCAGACCGGAGGGCACCGAACGGAACGCCTCCTGGGAGGTGATGATCACGATCGGCAGCACGAGGATCGCCAGCGTCAGGCCGGCCGAGAGCGTGCTGCGGCCACCGGTGATGCTCGCCAGCCAGTCGGTCTCGACGAACAGGAACAGGCCGAGCAGCCCGTAGACCACCGACGGCACGCCGGCGAGGTTGCGGATCGCCAGCTCCAAGGTGTTGGTGAGCCGGTTCTTCGGGGCGTACTGGTCGAGGTAGATCGCCGCCGCGATGCCGATCGGGAAGGCCAGCACGGCGACGATGACACCGATCCAGAACGAACCGTAGAGGCCTTGGTGCACGCCGATCAGGGGGTCCTCGGAACGGGAGCGCAGCGTGCCGTTGAGGAATCCCCAGAGGTCGGTGCTGAGGATGTCCCATCCGTCGGCGACGACGTCGATCAGCAGCACCGCCAGGATCAGCAGCGTGATCAGCAGGGTGGCGATGAGCGACCACTTAAAGGCCGAGCCACCGACATCCCTGGACGACCCGGTCACGGACGACCGGATCATCTCCTTCTCGCGGGTGGAGACGAGTGCCATCAGTAGGCCTCCCGCACTCGGCGGACGAAGGCGTTGCCCATCAGGTTGAGTCCGAACGTGAGGATGAACAGGAGGAAGCCGACGAAGTACAGGCTCTGGAAGGTCAGGCCCTCACCGACGACGGAGTCGGTCCCACTGGCGAGCGAGGCCATCGCCGCCGTCATGGTGAGGCCGGTGTCGAAGGGGTCGGTCGGCCGCAGCGAGGCGTCGGTCGCACCGCCCGCGAGGAACACGACCATCGTCTCGCCGACGGCACGGGAGACGGCAACGATGAACGCCGCGACGAGCCCCGACACCGCTGCGGGGAGCACGACCTTCACGGTCGTGGTCATCTTGCGGGCACCGAGCCCGGCGGATGCCTCGCGCAGCTCTCGGGGAACCGAGCGCATCGCGTCTTCCGAGATCGACGCGATCAGCGGGATGGTGAGGATGCCGACGCCGATGCCGGCGGCCATCAACGATCCCGAGGACGGGCCGCCGATGTTGGCGACGATCTCCGGCGCGATGAACGTGAGCGCGAAGTAGCCGAGCACCACCGAGGGGATGCCGGCGAGGATCTCGAGGGTCGGCTTCAGCCACTTGCGTACGCCCGGGCGGGCGTACTCGGACAGGTAGACGGCGGCGCCGAGCCCGATCGGCGTGGCCACCAGCATGGCGATGGCGGTCGTCCAGAAGGTGGCGATCAGCAGCGTCGGGACGTCGTAGATCCCGCGGCGCGGGAACCAGCCGATCTGGCCCCAAGTCTGCGACCAGTCGACGTTGGCCATGAAGGTCCACGCCTCGCTGATCAGCGACC
>CAYGLH010000428.1:861-2885 GCA_964350535.1 uncultured Ilumatobacteraceae bacterium | reverse complement strand
GGAGCCCGAACGGCGCGGGGTACGCGGGCAGGTGGGGCACGAGTGCTTCGCCGATGCGCTCGCGCTGCATGCGCAGCATGTAGAGCACGTCGACGTCGTCGATGACGTCGTCGATCGACGTGCACACGGGGTGATCGACGACCGGTGGCAACAAGGTGCGCGGCGCGACGAAGCGGACCTCCGCGCCGAGGAGGTCGAAGATCGTGGCCGTGCTGCGGGCGACCCGACTGTGCTTGACGTCGCCGACGATCGCTACCCGGAGACCGTCGAACCCGTCGCGCCGGTTGAGCGCCGTGCGCACCGTGAACGCGTCGAGCAGCGCCTGGGTGGGGTGGGCGTGCCACCCGTCGCCGGCGTTGACGATGCTGGCGTTGGTCCACTGCGCGATCTGCCACGGCGCGCCGCTGGCCGAGTGCCGGACCACGAAGGCATCGACCCCCATCGCGGCGATCGTCTCGATCGTGTCGCGCAAGCTCTCCCCCTTGTTGAGGCTGGACTGGCCGACGGCGAACGTCATCGTGTCGGCCGAGAGCCGCTTGGCCGCGGACTCGAAGCTGAGCCGGGTGCGCGTCGAGTCCTCGAAGAACACGTTGCAGACGGTCTTGCCGCGCAGTGCCGGCACCTTCGGGTTGGGCCGGCGGTTGACCTCCGCCATGTGATCGGCCAGGTCGAGGATCCGCTCGACCCCCGTCAGGCCGAGCTCGTCGATGGAGAGCAGGCTCGCGCCGGTCACTCGATGATCACCCCGTCGGCGCTGACGGTGACGGTCTCGCTGGTGCTCGTCGGCAGGTTCTTGCCGACGTAGTCGGGCCGGATGGGCAGCTCCCGATGCCCGCGGTCGACCAGCACGGCGAGCTGCACCGCGCCCGGGCGTCCGTAGTCGCTGACGGCGTCCAGCGCGGCGCGCACGGTGCGGCCGGTGTAGAGCACGTCGTCGACGAGCACGACCGTGGCGCCGTCGATCGGGAAGTCGAGCTCGCTGACCGCACCGGGTGACACCGGGCGCAGCCCGATGTCGTCACGGTAGAGGGAGGCGTCGACCGATCCGGCGAGCACGCCCGAGCCGGTCGTGGAGGTGTCGGTGGCGTCGTCGATGCGGGCGATCTCGGCAGCGAGCGCTTCGGCGAGCCATACCCCGCCGGTCTGGATCCCGACGACCACCACGCCATCGAGCCCACGATTGTGCTCGATGATCTCGTGGGCCATGCGCGTCACCGCGCGGCGCACGTCGTCAGGCCCGAGGACCTGTTTTGCCGTCATGCTCTTCCTTCCGTACGGGCCTCACGGGACCCACTTCACGGTCAGGCCGCCAAGCTAGCAGCCCCACCTGTCACCAAGGTGTCAGACCCCGATGTAACAGGTTCGGACTACCGTCTGCACATGGCTGATCTCACGATCCATGACGGATTGCTCGTCGACGGTTCGGGAGGCCCCGGCCGACGGGCCGACATCGCCGTCGACGACGGCGTCATCACCGACGTCGCCGACCCGGGGAGCCTCCCGGCCGGTCGGCGGTCGTACGACGCCGCGGGCCGTCTCGTCACGCCGGGGTCGGTCGACGTCCACCCCCATTACGACGCCCAGGCGTCGTGGGACCCGTTCCTCACGCCGTCGTCGTGGCACGGCGTCACCACCGCCGTGATGGGCAACTGCGGGGTCGGGTTCGCACCCGCGGCACCCGAGCGGCACGAGTGGCTGATCGAGCTGATGGAGGGGGTCGAGGACATCCCCGGCTCGGCGATGACCGAGGGGATCACGTGGGACTGGGTGTCGTTCGAGGAGTACCTCGACGCGCTCGACGCCCGCGAGTACGTCATCGACATCGGTGCCCAGGTCGCCCACGGCCCGGTGCGCGGCTTCGTGATGGGCGATCGCGGGGCCGACAACGAGCCGGCGACACCCGACGACATCGACCGGATGTCAGCCATCGTCGAACGCGGGCTGCGTGCCGGTGCGCTCGGGTTCTCCACGTCGCGCACGCCGATCCACCGGTCGAAGTCCGGCGAACTGGTGCCGGGAACGAA
>CAYGLH010000428.1:0-851 GCA_964350535.1 uncultured Ilumatobacteraceae bacterium | reverse complement strand
GCCGCGGTGGTCCATGTCGGCGCCGACCTCACCGAGGACGAGCGCACCGGCACGGCCTACTATGTGGTGCGTCTGCACGTGGACACGCAGTCCCCGGACCTGCCCGGCGAACTGGTGCCGGGCACGAACGCCGCAGCCGACGAGCTGTACGGCATCGCCGACGCGCTCCGCCGTGCCGGGCACGGCGTGTTCCAGTTCGCCCCCGACCACGCCCACCTCCCGGACGAGTGGACGTGGATGCGCGAGATGGCGCGGCGGACCGGCCGCACCGTCAGCGTCAACCTCAACCAGCCGGACAGCGCACCCGACCTGTGGCGCGACATCCTCGGACTGCTCGACGAGGCCCGTGCCGACGACCTGCCGATCGTCGCCCAGATCGCGGGCCGGGTGGTCGGCCTGCTGATGTGTCTGGAGGGCAGCTTCAACCCGCTCGCGTTCCATCCGGCCTACGCCGCACTCGCCGAGCTGCCGCTGGCACAGCAGATCGCCCGCCTCGACACCGACGAGGTGCGGGCGCAACTGCGGAGCGAGCCCGACGACGGCGGCTTCTTCCGCAGCGTCGTCCTCGACAAGCTCGACAAGTGGTGGGCGGTCGACGACGGCGACATCGATTACGAGCCGGATGGCGCCGACTCCATCGGCGCCGTCGCGGGACGCACCGGACGCCACCCGATGGATCTGGTCATCGACCAGCTGGTCGCCCACGACGGCCACGGCATGATCCTCACCCCGTTCTTCAACTACGCGTACGGCGACCTGTCGTTCCAGTACGAAGCCCAGCAGCACCCGAGCACCCGGATGGGCCTGGCGGACGCGGGCGCCCATTGCGGGGTGATCTGCGACGGTGGCAC
>CAYGLH010000427.1:2023-2888 GCA_964350535.1 uncultured Ilumatobacteraceae bacterium | reverse complement strand
ACGTCTCGGCGCTTGGGGCCGGTGTCGGGTTCCCACTCGCTGACTCGCAGCTCGCCGTCGACGCCGACTTGGCGGCCTTTGCCGACGTGGGCGGCGACCGCTTCGGCGGTGGCGCCCCAGGTGACGACAGGGATCCACTCGACCTTGTCGTCGCCACGGTCGACGGCGATGTTGATCTCGCAGACCGCGGTTCCTCCGTTGGTGTGTCGCAGTTCGGGGGTCTGTCCGACCCGTCCGATGAGGCTGACGTTGTTCATGGTGTTCCTTTCGGTTGATGCCCCGTCTCCGGCGGGGCGCTGTTGTGGAGAACGTGATCCGGTGCTTGGTCGGCGGGTGTCCACTGCGGACGGCCCGAATGTCGGCGTGAGCGCAGCGGCATCAGCCAGGAGCCGGGATTCGGATCGGGAGTCGGTTGACACCGTGGCGGCGGCCAGGGCCGAGAGTTCGTGAGCCACCAGCGCCCTCGCCCGGAGCCGGCCACGGAGCCGGAAACGGCGGGCCAGTCCCCTCGAAGTGGTCCGGTTCGGGTGCCGAACATGTGCGCTGTGCCACCCGGTGCGTCGGTCGGGGTTCATCGTTCGTATCCCGGCCGGTGGGCGACGGCGTGGGGTTGTGGCTGCCGCTGCGGGTCGTGGCGACGGAGCGCGTTGCGTTCGGATACGGCGAAGGCGTGCTGGGCGCCGAGCCAGCTCGCCAGCCGGTGGGGGTCGATCCGTCCGGGTTCGGCGACGTAGCTCGGGTAGTCGGCCTGCTTGGCGTAGGGGTGTCGAGGTTCGATCCGCACGGCGGCGTCGTCGATGCGCGCTTGCAGGCTGACGCCGTGGAACCGTCCGATGTCGTGTAGCCGGTTGGGATGCCAGTTGTT
>CAYGLH010000427.1:0-2013 GCA_964350535.1 uncultured Ilumatobacteraceae bacterium | reverse complement strand
CGAGGCTGAACGTGTTGCCCGCGGCGGTCCAGTCCTCGACGCCCTTGGCGCGATTGCCCCAGTGGACCCCTCCGACGGGGTCGTAGCCCTGGTAGGCGCCGGACCACGCGAACCGTTCGGCGTGGGAGGCGTCGCGGTCGCCGAACACGGGATGCGCGCCCTCGATCTCACCTCGGGTCGAGCTGGCGTCGATGGTCGACGCGGTTTGTTCGTCGTCGTCGTCGGCGGCGTCTTGTTCGGGTTTGGGCATCAGCTCGAGGCGCAGCTGGTCGCGACGTTGCCGAGTCTCGATCAGCTCGTCGCGTCGAGGGAACTTCTCGGGGACGGGTCGGCCGCGTTCGGCGTCGATCTGTCGGCTGGCACGGTCGATCTGCTCGACGCGTTCGCTGCGGCGGCCGGCGAGGTCGTCGTGGAGGTTCAGCACGCGTTGGCCGAGCCCGCGTCCTTCGTCGTGTCGGTCGTGCAGCTTCTCGCTGGGGATACGGGTCCAGATCCCCGTGTCGGGGATGTCGAGGCGTAGCCCGTCGAGGTTGTGGGCGTCGTAGGTGACCCCGCCGAGCACCAGCTCGGCGCGCTGGTTCCAGCGCAACCCGAGCATCTTCTGGCCGATCCGGATCGGGTCTTCGGGCTGAGGGTTGAGGGCGTCGATCGCGGCGATCTGGCCGGTGAGCCGGCCGATGGTGCGCTCGGCCTCGCTGATCTGGCGGGCCTGGGAGTCACGGGACGAGTGGTGGGCGCGTTCGGAGCGCTCGAGGCGGGTGACCGCTGCGGTGAGCGCGGCGAGTTCGATGTGGCGGCTGTCGCCGGTGGCGATCGCGGCGATGGTGGCGAACTCCTCGGCGACGGTGGCGACGGACTCGTCGCGCAGGTCGCGGGTCATCTGTTCGGGATCGGACATCGCCTGGGCGATGAAGTGTGCTTTGCGTTGAAGAATCTGCCAGGAGTTGGCGTCAGCGGTGCGTTCGGTGACGTAGCGGTGGACCTCGACCTGGTCGTTGTTGTTGCCCTGGCGGATCAGTCGGCCTTCGGCTTGTTCGAGCCAGTCGGGCCGGTAGGGGGCGGTGAGCTCGTGGGCGGCGTAGAGCCGGGTTTGGATGTTGACGCCGACACCCATCTGCATCGTGGAACCGATGAGCACGCGTGTCTGTCCGGAGCGCACGTCGTCCCACAACGGCTGGCGTCGGTTGGGGTCGGCGATGTCGTGCACCCAGGCGATCTCGCTACGGTCGATGCCGCGCTCGACGAGTAGGTCGGTGAGGGTCGAATAGACCGACGGTGAGCCGTCGGGTTTGGGGATGCCGGCGGCGCAGAACACGCCCTGTGCGGCGCCCGGTCGCTCCGAGTCCGGATACGTCCAGTCGGCGGTGCGGCGGTGGATCTCGGCGATCCGGTCGGCGACGGCGATCAGTTTCTCGTTGGGTTCGGCCCAGGAGAAGTGCAGTTCGGGGAAGCTGCGGGTGCGGTACTTGGCGATCGTGTCGGCCGACACGGTGGCGGGGTGCAACGCGGCGGCGCGTGCGGTCCCCAAGATGGCGATCACCGGGTCCGGTGTGTCGTCGGACTTGTCGATGTGGTCGCCTGCGGCCCGTTCGGCGCACCAGGCGGCGACGTCTTGTTGTTGGGGGGTGGGTTCGGCGACGTGCACCTGGGCGGCGCCCTCGACCAGGTCGGGCAGTTTGAAGCCGAGCGAGTCGGTGGTGCGCACATCGGCGAAGGAGCGGAACATGCGCGCCAGATCGGGGAAGTTCTTGTACTCGCCGAGCCGGGTGACCACTTTCAGCTTTCCGGCGGCGTCGTGTTCGACGGTTTCGACCGGCGCCAGGAAGTTGGCGGCCATCGCGTCGAAGTGTTCGAGGCCGGCCTCGGCCAGGGCGTGGGGTGCGACCAAGCGGGCGGCGACCCACATCTCTGCGGGCGAGTTGGTGACCGGCGTCGCGGTCGCCATCACCACCGCCCCGTCGCCGTGCCGGGACCGCACGTAGTCGGTGCGCGCCAGGATCGCCTCGGCCCGTT
>CAYGLH010000426.1:1037-2945 GCA_964350535.1 uncultured Ilumatobacteraceae bacterium | reverse complement strand
GCGATCGAGTGGTGCGGGATCATCGCCCGCATGTAGGACTCGTCCTGCACCGTCGTCTGGCTGCGCACGAGCCAGACCGCCCCGACGAACAGGAGTGCGGCACCGACGAAGATCCCCACGTTGATCTTCCAGCTGGAGTACATGCCGATCATGAAGCTCAACATGATCACCGCCATGGCAGCCCCCATCACGAAGGTCATGAAGAACCGCGTCTCGCTCCACTCGACGTCGTCGAGCCGGTACGTGTTGGCGTAGGTCAAGACGAACATCGCCACCATCGACGTCGCGATCATCGCCGCGAACCTCCAGTACCTGCGATACGTCGAGCGACCCTCGTCGTCTACACCATCGTCATCGATCGGGGAGTCGGCTTCGACGGGAGCCGGGACCGGTCGTGCGATGTCGTCGATCCGTGAGGATCCCACCGCCTCCTCGTCCGCTCGCCGTTCGTGGTCGGTCGGTCGGCCGGTGGACTCGTTCATCGCTGCTCCCAGGCGTGGCTACTACGTCGTGTCGGACCTACCCGTTGTCGGCGTTGCCGAAACGTCGTGCGGAGCCTGGCGATCATCGGCAGCGGTGATCACGTGGCAGCGGTGCGGGTCGGTGCACGCTGCGTGGTCCAGTCGCTCGGCCCGCTCGGCGAGCGCGGCGAGGGTGAACCGCGTCTGTTGGAGTTGCGCGATCTGGGCGTCGATGTCGACGAGGTGACGGTTGAGCAGGTCGATGGTGTGCTCGCAGGTGGAAGCGCCTGCGGATTTGAGCTCGACGAGCGAGTGGATCTCGGTGAGGGACAGTCCGCTCGATTGAGCGTCCTTGATGAACTGCAGGCGAGCGACGGCGTCGGGGCCGTAGTCGCGGTAGTTCGACGGCGTCCGATCCGGCTCGGGGAGCAGACCCCGAGACTCGTAGAACCGGACGGCCTTGGTGGACACCCCGGCCTGGTCGGCGAGTTCACCGATGCGCATCACGCCACCCCCACCGTCGCGACCCCGCTCGTGGCCGAGGAGGTCTCGGGCCCGAGATCTGCCGGTCGCAGGTCGAGCCGGCGCAGGAGTTGGGCGTTGGCGGCGACGATGATCGTGGAGAGGCTCATCGCGACCGCGGCGGCTGCAGGGGGCATGACGAGCCCGGCGAACTCGAACGCACCGGCGGCGATCGGGATCGACACGAGGTTGTAGGCGGTTGCCCAGACGAGGTTCTGGATCATCTTGCGGTAGCTGGCGCGGGACAGGTCGATCACGCCGGTCACGCCGCGCGGGTCGCTGGATGCGAGCACGACACCGGCTGACTCGATCGCCACATCGGTACCGGCACCGATGGCGATCCCAACATCGGCCCGGGCGAGCGCCGGTGCGTCATTGACGCCGTCACCGACCATCGCCACCTCTCCGCCGCGGTCCTGCAACTCGGCGACCTTGGCGTCCTTGTCCTCGGGCAGCACCTCCGCGAACACCTCGTCGATGCCGAGCTGGGCGGCGACACCGTCGGCGACCTGGCGGGCATCGCCGGTGATCATCGCCACGCTGACATCTCGGTCGTGGAGGTCCTCGACGGCAACGACCGATTCGGGGCGTGTCTCGTCGGCCTGGGTGAGCGCACCGACCACGACGTCGTCGGCCACGACGTACAGCACCGACCCGCCCTCGGCACGCCACCGGTCGGTCGTCGCAACAAGGTCGTCGGGCTCGGCCAGGTCGAGGTGGTCGAGCAGCGCCGGGCCACCGACCGCGACCGCTGTGTCGTCGATGGTGGCGGTGACACCGCGTCCGGTGATCGCCTCGAACCCGCTCGCGGTGGGCAACGTCAGATCTCGCTCGCGGGCTGCGGTGACGATGGCGCGGGCGACGGGGTGTTCGCTGTCGCCCTCGGCAGCAGCGGCCATCGCCAGCACCTCGTCGGCGTCACGGC
>CAYGLH010000426.1:0-1027 GCA_964350535.1 uncultured Ilumatobacteraceae bacterium | reverse complement strand
ACGTGATCGACGACGGCGTGGTTGCCGCGGGTGAGGGTGCCGGTCTTGTCGAACAAGACGACGTCGACGGTGCGCATCCGTTCCAAGGCGCGGCGGTCCTTGACGAGGATCCCGGCGCGGGCGGCGGTCGCAGTGGAGATCGAGATCACCAACGGGATCGCCAGGCCGAGAGCGTGCGGGCAGGCGATCACCAGCACCGTGACCGTGCGGATCACACCCTCGGAGGGCTCCCCGAGCAACGACCACACCACCATCGTCACGACCGCCGACCCTGCGGCGGCGTAGAACAACGCCGCAGCCGCACGATCGGCGAGCGCCTGGGTGCGCGACTGCGACGCCTGCGCGTCGCTCACCAACCGACGGATCCCGGCGAGCGCGGTGTCGTCGCCGACGGCGTCGATGCGCACACGCGCCGACGAATCGGTCGACACGGTGCCCGCAACCACCCGATCGCCCGCCTGGCGAGACACAGGCCGGGACTCGCCAGTGATCATCGACTCGTCGAAGCTGGCGTCACCCTCGACGACCTCGCCGTCGGCAGGCACCCGGCCACCGGGCCGGACCAACACGACGTCACCTACGGTCAGATCCGCGATCGGCACCGACACGACCGCACCGTCGTCCTCGACCCGCTCGGCGGTATCGGGCAGCAGCTCGGCCAGGGCGGCGAGTGCCCCCTGGGCCTGTCCGATCGCTTTCATCTCCTGCCAGTGGCCGAGCAGCATCACCACGATCAGCGCCGCCAACTCCCACCAGAAGTTCAACTCGCCCCACCCCAACGACGCCGCCAACGACGACCCGTACGCGACCGTGATCGCCAACGCGATCAGCAACATCATCCCGGGCTGGCGGTTGCGGACCTCCACGACCGCACCCTTCAGGAACGGTCGGCCACCCCACAGGTAGATGACCGTGCCCAACACCGGCGCCGGCCATGCAGCCCAGGCGCCTTCGATCGAATAGCCGAACCATTCCTGGATCTGTTCGGAGAACACCAGCACCGGCACCGCCAGCGCGAGGTTCCACC
>CAYGLH010000425.1:608-2952 GCA_964350535.1 uncultured Ilumatobacteraceae bacterium | reverse complement strand
CCCCGCCCGAGAGCAGACCGAGCACCGCCAGCACGGTTTGGGTCTTGCCGGATCCGGACTCGCCGATGAGGCCGTGCACCTCGCCGCGTCGTACGTCGAGGGAGACCCCGTGCACGATCTCCACGTGCGTACCGCCCGCCTGGTCGAACCCGACCCGCAGGTCACGCACCGACAGCACGTCCTGCGAGTCCGCAGATGGTGTCGACTCGCCCGGGTGCACGATCGGTGGGGCGGCCGGATGTGCGTGCTCGGCGCTGTCGGTCGTCGCTCCCCGCTGATGCCGCTTCGGGCGCGGCCGGCGGGGCGTCGCTGTTCCTTGCAGCTCGTCGCGCAGACCGTTGCCGAGGAGCACGAACGCCATTCCGGTGAGGCTCAGCATCACCGCCGGCGCGGTGACCAACCACGACGCCGTGTACACCTGCTGGAAGCCGGATGCGAGCAGCGTGCCCCACGTGGGGCTGTCGGGGTCGCCGAGCCCGAGGAACTCGAGGCCGGCGAGCAAGGTGACCGACATGCCCGCCAGCATCGATGTCTGCACGATGACCGGCGCTCGCACCGCGGTGAGCACATGACGGCCGACGATCCGCAGGTCGCTGAGCCCGGCGACGCGCGCCGCGTCGACGTACAGCTCGTTGCGCACCGCGCGCACGGACCCGTACACGATCCGGTAGTAGACCGGCGCGAGGAACAGCCCGAGCAGGAGCATCATCGCGAACAGCGAGGGACCGAATGCCGAGCGAGCGGCGGCCAACACGATGATCGAGGGGACCGCCATGAAGAGGCTGACCACCCAGGTGGCGAGCGTGTCGAACCATCCGCCTCGGTAGCCGGCGACGAGCCCGGCTCCGACGCCGACCACCAGCGCCACCGCCAGCGAGAACATGCCGGAGCCGACGCTGAGACGGGCGCCCGCCATCAGCCGCGACAGCATGTCGCGCCCGAAGGCATCGGTCCCGAGCCAGTGCTCGCCCGACGGCGGTTCCAGGCGGGCATCGATCGAGGGTTCTGCCGGGTCGTATGGAGCCAGCGCCGGGCCGGCGACGACGAGCACGGCCAGGATCGCCAGGACGATCACCGAGCCGACGACGAGCGGCCGCGAAGCCAACCTGCGCCACAGCGGACGCGTCGACGTCGACGGTGCATCGAGCGGGGTCTGCTCGGCGTCGACGGTGGCGAGCTGTTCGGTCATCGCTGCCTCGACTTCGGGTTGAGGGCGCCCTGCACGAGGTCGATGACGAGGTTGACGACCACGACGATGACGGTCATGAACACGACGACGCCCATCACGGTCGGCACGTCGGACTGCAGCGCCGCGGTGATCGCCAGTTGCCCCATGCCGGGGAGCGCGAAGATCTGCTCGACGAAGACCGAGCCGCCCATCAGGCCGATGAACTGCAGCCCGAGGATCGCCAGCGCCGGGCCGGCGGCGTTGCGCAGCACGTGGCGGTACAGGACCCGGTTGCTGGAGAGCCCGCGGCTGCGCAGCGTGCGGACGTAGTCGCGTCCCTGCTCGTCGAGGATCGAACCGCGAACCTGTTGCGCGACGCCGGCGATCGCGCCGATCGACAAGGCGATGACCGGCAGGATGATCGAGTCGAGCCACCCGCTGAGCGTCTCGCCGAGCGGCGTGTAGCCCGTCGCACGGAACCAGCCGAGCCGGACGGCGAAGACGACGAGCAGCCAGAGCGCAACGAGGAATCCCGGGATCGCCAGGGCGAGGACCGACAGGAACTGGATCAGGGAGTCGACGATGCCGCCCCGACGTGCCGCGACGACGCCGATCACCGTGGAGACGATGGCGGTGACCGCGACCGTGGCGAGCACCAACGACAGCGTCACGCCCATCCGGCTGAGCAGGCTCTCGGTGACCCGTTGGCCGGTCTGCCACGACCGTCCGAGGTCACCCTGCAGGAACGAGGTCAGCCAGTCCCGGTACTGCTCGAGCCAGGGCCGGTCGATCCCGAGCTCCTCGCGCTTGCGGGCGACGGCTTCGGGATCGGCCATCTGACCGAGCAGGCGACGCGCGATGTCCCCACCGCCGGCGTAGAGCATCGCGTGCGTGGCCACCGAGACGGCGAACACGAGCACGATGCCCCAGCCGAGGCGGCTCAGGATGTAGCGGCCCATGCGATGGGGACGGACGCGTCAGGGGAGACCAGGCGTGTCAGGCCGGACGCAGGTCGTAGATCGACGGGTAGGTCGACGCGGTCGGCGCGGCCAGGCGCACGTCCGGGCTGGTGCCGACCATCGAGGTCGAGTCCGCGAGCGGCGCGAACCAGGCGTTCTCCACGATCCAGGTGTTGATCGCCTGCGCCGCGTCCTCATCGCCCAGCCGCATCTCCTC
>CAYGLH010000425.1:0-598 GCA_964350535.1 uncultured Ilumatobacteraceae bacterium | reverse complement strand
GGGTTGAACGCCGCGTCGGGCGAGAGCACCTGTTGCACCGTGTCCCAACTCGTCGGGCCCCCGAGCGCGAAGTACACGACGGCGTACTTGGCGGTGAGGATGTCGGTGATCGAGTTCTCGAGCACGCTCTCCTCGAAGTCGAGGGTGATGCCGACCTCGGCGAGCTGTTGGGCGAGGAACAGGAAGTTGTCGCGGCTGCCGAGGTCCGGCAGGGTCACCGTCACGCCGTCGGCGTAGCCGGCCTCCGCCAGGAGCTCACGCGCCCGCTCGGGGTCGTAGGGATACAGATCCTCGAGCGCCGGGTCGTGGCCGACGCCGTTCTCACCGAAGATCTGCACCGAGGGCGAACCCAGGCTGTCGGTGGCCTCGATCAGCGTCGGACGGTCCAGGGCGTAGTTGAACGCCTGACGCACCCGCACGTCGCCGAGCGGCTCAGCGAGCTGGCCGTCGCGGTCGAACAGCATCAAGCCCTGGAAGCCGCCGATCGAGACGATCTCGACGTTCCAGCCCTGCTCGTCGGCGGCCGGCCGGATCTCGTTGCTCAGCTGCGTGACGTCGATCTCGTCGGCCCTGATCGCGTTCGACATCGCGATCGGGT
>CAYGLH010000424.1:2792-2956 GCA_964350535.1 uncultured Ilumatobacteraceae bacterium | reverse complement strand
GGGGGATTCCGCTCGGACCGGATGGTTGCCGACACAGGGTCGACGGGGTCAGACGAGTCGGAGGGCTCCGTCGGGGTCGAGACGGACCTCGCGGCCGACCCACTCGCCGTCGGTCAGCGCCGCGTGATGGCGCCAGAAGCCGGTTCGCATCCCGTACTCGTGCC
>CAYGLH010000424.1:306-2782 GCA_964350535.1 uncultured Ilumatobacteraceae bacterium | reverse complement strand
GTGTTCTCTGACTGCATTTGCAGAGGCATGAATCAGCGCGTTGCGCACGTCGGGTTCGGTGCTCGTTCCCCACGCCCGGCGGCCATCCGCGAGCAGGCAGGAGGCCAGGGCCGTCTCGGGTTCGCCGGCGCGGTCGTACATCACGGTGTACGCCTCGACCGTGGCCGCGTCGGCGGCGTCGGCCGGGTCGGCCAATGAACGGCTCGGGAGCGCGTCGATCTCGGCCTGCGGATCGACGTGGCGGAACGGGCGGCTCGGCGGTGTCGTCGAGTACGTGCCGAATGCGTGCTTGGTGGCATACCCGCCGTTCGCCCACACGAGGCCGTACTCGCCGGGCCGTTCGCGCAGATCGTCGACGACGGTGGCGATCGAGTGCATCACGTAGTTGTTCCAGGGGCCGCCCGCGAACGGCAGGCCACCGGTGCGTGACCACTGACGCTCGTGCGGATCGAACCCCAGCGATGCGGCCCCGAGCTGCACGGCCGCGGGGAAGCACGAGTAGAGGTCGATCACCGACACGTCGTCGATGTCGATGCCGGCGAGCTCGAGCGTCTTCCGGCCACCGAGCTCGATCGCCGGGGTCGTTGCGAAGGTGTCGCGATTCGACACGAAGGCGTGCTCGTGGCAGTCGGCGCCGCTGTGGGGGAAGACCCAACGGTCCTCGGGCACGCCGAGCCGCCGGGCCGCCTCGACCGAGCACATGATCAACGCTGCGCCCATGTCGACATCGTTGTTCGAGTTCATGAACTTCGGATACGGCAACCCGATCATCCGGTTGCTCGGGGTGACCGTGGTGATCTCGTCGGGCGTCTTGGCGTCGCGGATCCAGGCGTACGGGTTGCCGGCGGCGACCTCGCTCAGCCCCGACCACAGTCGGCCGAGGTGCTCGTTGTGGTCAGCGACCGATCGGCCGGCGGCGGCGCGGATGGCGGTCTCGAACATCGGGTACACCTGCACCGGCGCGTAGACGCCCCGATCGATCTCGGCCTGCAGGTTCATGTTCAGGTCCTTGCCGAGGATCGTCGGCTGGTCGCGCTCGTCGGCCTTCGGCCAGGTGAGCTCGGCGCCCGCCTTGCGCGCTCGCATCCGGGTGCGCCAGGCCTCGCCGCCGGTGAGGATGGCGATGTCGAGGTCGCCGCGCTGGATGTCGAGCGCGGTGGTGTTCACCAACGTCTGCGGCGTGTTGCCGCCGGGCGTCGTGTAGGCGAGCTGGCGCGGCGTGACGCCGAGCCGCTCGGCGACGAACCTCGGCGCATTGTGGTAGCGCCACGAGAGCAGCATCACCACACGCAGCGAGTCGGGCTCGGGGACGGAGGCGAGCTTGGCGTCCTCGGCGGCCGCTCGGACCGCTTCGGCCATCAGCTCCGCGGGTTCGAGCGCGTCGTCGAGGCCATCGGCGCGATGCAGGTACTGGCCGACGCCGACGATGACAGGGGTGCGGGGGTCGAGACTCACGCGGTGCAACGCTACGTGTGCGGGGCGGCCCGCCTCCCATCCGGCCGCGCCAGGTGACGCCATGTGGGGGTTCGCTCATCGGCGGCGTGCGGGTGCGGCGCGTCGGCAACATCGCTGGGACGACGCCGGGGCGGCCTCGTATGATCGGCGGTCGATGACGCGCATCGCCATCGGCGCCGACCACGCCGGCTTCGAACTCAAGCAGCACCTCGTCGCCCGACTCCGCGAGCAGGGCCACGACGTGGACGACCACGGCACCGACTCCACGGAGTCGGTCGACTACCCGGCGATCTGCTCAGGGGTCGGTCGCAGCGTGCGCGACGGCGACACCACGATCGGCATCGTGCTCGGGGGCAGCGGCCAGGGCGAGCAGCTCGCCGCCAACAAGGTGCGCGGCGTGCGCGCCGCGCTGTGCAACTGCCTCTACACCGCTCGGTACGCCCGCTTGCACAACGACGCCAACGTGCTGTCGATGGGCGCCCGCGTCGTCGGCGTCGGTCTCGCCGAGGAGATCGTCGACACGTTCCTGGCCACCGACTTCGAAGGCGGCCGGCACGCCCGACGCGTCGATCAGCTCACACAGCTCGAAAGCGAGTTCTGACATGCCCTTCCCCTCCGACACCGATCCGGACACCGAGGTCGAGCACCTCATCGCCCGCGAGCTCGAGCGCCAGACCACCGGGATCCAGCTGATCGCCAGCGAGAACTTCACCTCGCCGGCCGTGATGCGGGCGACCGGGTCGGTGCTGACCAACAAGTACGCCGAGGGCTATCCCGGCAAGCGCTACTACGGCGGCTGCGAGTTCGTCGATATCGTCGAGGAACTGGCGATTGAGCGCGCCAAAGAGCTCTTCGGAGCCGAGCACGCCAACGTCCAGCCGCACAGCGGCAGCCAGGCCAACTTCGGCGTCTACGCCGCCGTGCTCAACCCCGGGGACAAGCTTCTGACCATGAATCTGGCCGACGGCGGGCACCTGACCCACGGCAACCCGGCCAACTTCAGCGGCAAGCTCTACGAGAT
>CAYGLH010000424.1:0-296 GCA_964350535.1 uncultured Ilumatobacteraceae bacterium | reverse complement strand
CCCACTCGGGCGCGAACGCCAACATGTGCGTCTACCAGGCACTGCTCGAGCCGGGCGACACCGTGCTGGGGCTCAGCCTCGACCACGGCGGTCACCTCACCCACGGGTCGCCGGTCAACGCCAGCGGCCTGCTGTACGACTTCGTGTCCTACGGCGTCGGTGCCGAGGACCGCATCGACGTCGACAACGTCCGGGCCTTGGCGCTCGAGCACCGCCCGAAGCTGATCGTGGTGGGCACCACGAGCTACCCGCGCCGCCTAGACCCCGAACCGTTCAAGGCGATCGCCGACGAGGCC
>CAYGLH010000423.1:0-2959 GCA_964350535.1 uncultured Ilumatobacteraceae bacterium | reverse complement strand
GCTCGGCGTAGCGGGCGCGTGCCTTGTCGTCGCCGAGGATGCCGGCAATCTTGGAGAGCTCGTCGGCAGAGCGGTGCAGGAACGCGGTGGCGGTCGCTCCGTGGTCCATCGCCCGCAGCACGAGCTCGACGTTGCTGACCTGTGCGTCGGTCGATTCGGCGTTCTCGAAGTCGGGACGGTCCGGGTCGTTCCACTCGCCGAAGTGGAAGCCGCTGTCCCACAGGAACCGCTCGTGGTCGGCCGGCGCGGGGCGGGCCGCGGCACGGTCGGGGTGTCGCCCTGTGGCGGCGCGGTCTGCGGCGAAGTCGACCCATCGGCGCATCGGTTCGAACAGCGGCTGGAAGAGGTCGGTGCGCCCGGTCGCCCGGTAGAGCTCCCACGGCACATGGACGATCGCGTCGCCCCAACCGGCCGAGCCTTGGGTGTCGGTCCACCAGGCGACGCGTTCGTTTCCGTGCTCGGCGGGGTCGGGAACGAAGTGCAGGACCGCTCCGGAGGGGAGTTGCTCCGCGGCGACGTCGAGCAGCCACTTGGCGGAGAAGTCGGTCACGTCGTAGAGGTGCGACGCCGTGTCGACGTAGATCTGCCAGTCGCCGGTCCAGCCGGCACGCTCGCGTGTCGGGCAGTCGGTGGGGATGTCGCAGAGGTTGGTCCGCAGGCTCCAGTCGGCCGCATGGTGCAACCACGAGAGGTCGTCGGAGTCGCAGGCGAAGTCGCCTACAGGGGTGACGTCGTTGTGGACGACGATGCTGGTCACGCTCGTCGGGTCGAGTGGGCCGGGGTGCCCGTCGATGCGCACGTAGCGGAAGCCCTTGGTGCTGTGTCGCGGTTCGAACGTGGCGCCGTCGCCGGCGGAGATCACGATGTCGGTCTGGAATGCCGGGTCCCAGTTCGGGTCCTTGAAGAACGCCGAGTCGCCGGCGAGGGCATCGATCTGTACGTCGCCGCCGTCGGGCATCAGCGCCTCGCCGTGGACGATGGTCAGCTCGGTGTTGCGCGGGCCGAGGTCGGTCAGGCGGATCCATCCGTTGCTGACCTGGCCGAAGTCGACGATGTGCCGATCCGGCCAGACCTGCGTCACCGACACGGCGGGGAGCTCGTGCATCCGTCGGACGGGCGGACCGACGGTCTCGCACAGGGTGTCGAACCTGTGGTCGGCCACGACGATCGGCGACCAGCTGGCGCGGTCGGTGCCCGGTGTTGCCCACCGGTCGTCCCGTTGGCGCAGGTCGTGGATCTCGCCGGCAATGAGGTCGGCAGCGCCGATGTGGCTCTGCGTCCATTGCCAGTCTCCGTCGGTCGCCACGGCGACGTCGTCGTCGATCGTCAGCTCGGCGAGGGCTGCGACGGTGGGGCCGTAGGAGTTCGGGCGCCGGGCGATGGTCGTCTGGCCGCGCCACCACCCGTCGCTCAGCCGGACACCGAGCACGTTCTCACCCTCGACGAGCAGGTCGGTCACGTCGTATCGCTGCACCTGGAGCCGACGGCGGTAGGCGGTGAAGCCCGGGGTCAGCTCGTGGTCGCCGACGCGCCGGCCGTTGATGAACGCCTCGTAGATGCCGTGCGCGGTGATCCGCAGCGTCGCCGCCGCGATCTCGTGGATCTCGAACGATCGGGCGAGGTGGTAGATCGGCCGTTGGATCGCCCGCAGACCGTCGGGCTCGTCGGGCTCGATCCAGCGTGCTGTCCAGTTCAGATCTTCCACCATCGCTCCTCGACGCTCCGGACACGCGCGTGGTCGCCGTGTTCCCCTCGTGGTGCTCTAGTATGACACGAAATTCATCCAATCGGAAAGAATTGAAACCGATGCTCCCGACGTACCGTCGTCGGGGTGGGTTGCATCGCGTGGGTCGACAGGAAGGTTCGTGACAGACAGCATGCTCGCCATGATCTTGGCGCTCGCCGGGGCATCGGTCGTCGTCGTCAGCGCGATCCTGCTGTTCGGAGCACTCGTCCCACGGACTCCCTACCTGGGAGCGGTCGGCTCGATCGTCTGGCCGACGCTCATCGGCCCGGCAACGGTGGTGGCGACCATCGCGCTGATGCTCGAGGTCGCTGCGCTCCTGATCGACGACAACTCTGTGGCGCGCGTGTTCATCGTGATCGGCGGGCTCGTGCTCGTCGGATCACTCGTGATCCTCGGGAGCCAGGTCGTCGCGGCGCGTCGCGCGGGTGTCCCGATCCGGCCGAAGGTGCTCGTCGCCGTCGGGCTCGGGCCCAAGGAGCTGGCAGACGAGTCGGTCATCTACGCCACCGGCCCGGACCGCGCTCCGCTCCGGCTCGACCTCTATCGATCCGAACGCCTCGCGGAGAACGACCGGCTCCCAATCATCGTGTACGTGCATGGCGGTGGCTGGTTCCAGGGAGCCCCCGACGAGAACTCGGCCATCCTGCGGTGGTTCGCCGACCAGGGCTATCTCGTCGCCGCCCCGGAGTACACGCTCGCCACCGACGAACGCGCCACATGGGACATCGCAACGCCGCAGATCGCCCGTGCGCTGATCTGGGTGGCGGAACACGCCGAGGCGTACGGAGCTGATCCCGAACGGATCGCCGTGTGGGGTGCGTCCGCCGGCGCGAACCTCAGCCTCATCGCCGCCTACGCAGGTGCGTCCGGGCAACTCGAGCTCCCCGATGGGAGCGGGGTCCCCCGGGTCTCCGCGGTCGCAGGCGAGGTCCCGGCCGTCGACCCGCGATGGATCAACTTCAACACCGACCCGATCTGGGGTCCCAAGACCCGCGAGATGGTCACCCGCTACATCGGCGGCAACGTCGAGGACCACCCCGACCGACTCGCCGCGATCCGAGCCGAGACCTATCTCTCGCCACACGCTCCGCCGACACTGCTCACCGTCAGCGCGGGTGACCACCTCGTGCCGGTCGAAGGTGTCCGGCGATTCGTCGACGCAGCGCGCGCTGCCGGCGTGGAGGTGCGGGCCGAGTACCGCCGGTGGGGTGA
>CAYGLH010000422.1:0-2959 GCA_964350535.1 uncultured Ilumatobacteraceae bacterium | reverse complement strand
GCGTGGCCGCTCCTGCCATGCCGGCACCACACCGATCCACCTGCGCCGTGACCCCGCCCTCGTCGCGGCCCGGGTCACTGCGTTCGCCCGCGATCTCTGTGCCGAGATCGGCGGCGGCCAGGTCGCCACCGTCGGCGTCATCGCGCCGACCCCGAACCTCGTCAACGTCGTGCCCGCCGAGGTGGTCATCACCGTCGACCTCCGCAACACCGACGAGCGGCTGCTCCAGCTCGCCGAAGCCCGCCTGGCGGCGTTCGTCGCCGACGCGGCCGCGGCCGAGCGCGTCGAGTTCGAGTCGCGCTCGCTCGCACGGTTCGAGCCGGTCGACTTCGACGGGCGCGTCGCCGACATCATCGAAGCGACCGCCATCGGGCTGGGGCTGTCATCGCGACGGATGCCGTCCGGCGCCGGTCACGACGCCCAGATGCTCGCTCGCGTGGCGCCGACGGCGATGATCTTCGTGCCGAGCGTCGATGGCATCAGCCACAACGTCGCCGAGTTCACCGAGGCGGACGACATCGAGGCCGGCGCCAACGTCCTGCTGCGGACGATGCTCCGGCTGGTCGACACCGAGTTCGGGGACCACGGGTGAGGATCGTCACGGTCGGCGCGGCGCAGCTCGGCCCGATCGCCCGGAGCGACACGCGCAAGGACGTCGTCGAGCGGCTCCTCGAGTTGCTGGTGCGCGCCGACGACGCAGGGTGCGACCTCGTCGTCTACCCGGAGCTGGCGCTCACCACCTTCTTCCCGCGTTGGCACCTGGACGACGGCGACGGCGACGAGATCGAGGGCGACACGACCGAGCTCGACAGCTACTACGAGACGTCGATGCCCGGGCCGGACACGCAACCGCTCTTCGACGAGGCGAAGCGTCGCGGCATCGGGTTCAGCCTCGGCTACGCGGAGCTGACCGCCGACGGCCACCGCTACAACACGACCATCCTCGTCGAACGCGACGGGGCCGTCGCGGGGAAGTTCCACAAGGTGCACATCCCGGGGCACGAGCGGCACGAGCCCTGGCGCGCCTTCCAGCACCTCGAACGGCGCTACTTCGAACCCGGCGTCGAAGGCTTCGCGGTCCACGACGCGTTCGGGGGGCGCGTCGGCATGGCCACGTGCAACGACCGACGCTGGCCCGAGACCTACCGGGTGATGGGGCTGCAGGGCGTCGAACTGATCCTCATCGGCTACAACACGCCGCTGCACTATGCGCCCGACCCCACGCAGGATGCACTGCAGGGGTTCCACAACCACCTGGTGATGCAGGCGGGTGCCTACCAGAACGGCACCTGGGTGGTCGGGGTCGCCAAAGGCGGGACCGAGGAGGGTGTCGACTCGCTGGCCCAGTCGGCGATCATCGCGCCCAGCGGCCAGATCGTCGCCCAGGCGGTCACCAACGGCGACGAACTGATCGTGGCGCGCTGCGACCTCGACCATTGCCGCCACTACAAGGAGACACTGTTCGACTTCGACCGGTACCGGCGGCCCGAGGTGTACGGACTGATCACTCGCCGGCGAGCCACCCCGGAAGCGGAGGACCCCCATGGCTGAGTTCACGCTCAACGGCGCGTCGGTTGGCGCGTCCGACGACCATCCGCACCTCCTCGCGGCGTTGCGCGAGGAGCTCGGCGTCCTGTCGCCGAAGGACGGGTGCTCCCCCTCCGGCCAGTGCGGGTGCTGCACGGTGCTGATCGACGGCAAGGCGCGCATCTCCTGCCAGACGTCGATGGACAAGGTCGCCGGCAGCGAAGTGCTGACGCTCGAAGGCGTCGAGCCCGACGAGCTCGACCGGATGGCCGAGGCATTCGCCGCCTGCGGGGCGCTGCAGTGCGGCTTCTGCACGCCGGGCATCGTCGTGCGCACGAAGGCGCTGCTCGACAAGCACGGCAGCGGCCTCACACGCGATCAGGCGTCGCGGCATCTCGGCGCCCACCTCTGTCGGTGCACCGGCTACACGAAGATCCTCGACGCCGTGGAAGCACTCGCCGCCGACGACGTGCCGGTGGCGGTCGCACCCCAGGGTGTCGGCACCCGCGGGGTCCGGTACGAGGGCCATCAACTCACCGTCGGCAGCCGCCCGTTCATCGACGACATGACCCCGCCCGGCTGTCTGCACGGCGCGCTGCGGCTCAGCGACCACGCTCGCGCGGACATCCTGGCCATCGACGCCACCGCCGCGCTCGCCGCCGCCGGCGTGCACGCCGTGTACACGGCCGCCGACATCCCGGCCGCCCGGCGGGTCGGCCTGATCCACAAGGACTGGCCGATCATGATCCCGGTCGGCGGACGCACGTCGTACCTCGGCGACGTGCTCGCCGTCGTCGTCGCCGACACCCGTGCCCAGGCACGCGCCGCCGCCGAGCTCGTCACCGTCGTCTACGACGTGCTCGAGCCGATGGTCGACCCGGTGCGCGTCGTCGACAGCGACGTCGACGCGGTGTGGGAGCTCGACGGGAACCGCCTCTCCACCTCCGCCTACCAGCGGGGCGACACCGACCAAGCGCTGGCCGACGCGGCCTTCGTCGTCGACGAGGTCTTCCAGACCCAGCGCGTCGAGCACGCCTTCCTCGAGCCGGAATCGACGCTGGCGGTACCAGCCGGGGCGGCGGCGGTGCCGGACGGTGCGGAGGAGCCGGAGGGCGGCGTGTCGCTGCACGTCTACTCCGGCGGGCAGGGGATCTGGGACGATCGCAACGACATCGCCGCCATGCTCGGCATCAGCACCGACCGCATCACCACCGAGCTGGTGTCGAACGGCGGCGCCTTCGGCGGCAAGGAGGACATGTCGAACCAGGCGCACACCGCGCTGGCCGCGTTCCTGCTCGAGCGACCGGTGAAGATCACGCTGTCGCGCGAAGAGTCGCTCTTGATGCACCCGAAGCGGCATCCGATCCGCATGCACTATCGAGCCGGCTGCGACGCGGAGGGCCGGCTCGTCGCACTCCACGCCCGGATGCTC
>CAYGLH010000421.1:0-2970 GCA_964350535.1 uncultured Ilumatobacteraceae bacterium | reverse complement strand
TCACCGATGAGGAGATTCGACATTCCTTGCGCAACTTCATCGCCCAGAGCGACGACACCGGCGACGACGACGTGACGATGTTCATCGGCCCCGACGCCACCGGCGACGACGACGTGACGATGTTCATCGGCCCCGACGCCACCGGCAACCTCGTCGAGGTGGGCGTGCTCTCAACCGACGATGGCCCGGTCGTCATCCACGCGATGGCCGGCCGGATCAACCGATTCTTCCCGAGGTGATCACGATGGCCCGCACGATTGCAGACAAGGAACAGGCAGCCGCTGAGATCGCTGAGCGTCTTGCCAGCCGCGACCTCGACGAGACGGTGTGGCGCGACGCTGCGCCATTGCGACGGATCGCCGACGCGTTCGCCGACCAGGTCACCGCCGAGCGGCGAGTTGCCGAGGCGGTCAACGCCGCTCGCGCAGAGGGTTGCTCGTGGTCGTCGATCGCCGCGATGCTCGGTGTGTCGAAGCAGACCGCGGCCGAGCGCTACGGCTGAGGCCGGTCCACCGCCCGTGCCCTTCCACGGACCCCGCGACCGACGATGGGAGTGGCGATGCCGCGAGTAGACATCCCCGCTGACCTCAATAGTGAGGACGAGACCGGGTTCGTGTGGACCTTCCTCGACGAGGCTGAGGATCCGGCGGTCATCCGCCCGGGCGAGATTGTGGTGGCAGGTTCGTCGCTGACCCCTGCGGTCTGTGAGGTCGTCGACCTGGTCGAGAAGCCTGCTGGGACGATCGTCCACCTCCGCGTGCTGCCTGGCACGATCGAGCAGTACCGCCGCTTGCTCGCTCGCGTCGGGGCCTGACCGCCTCCGGTCCTCACAGAGGGACGGAGGGCCGCCGGAGTTCAGGCGGCGGGTGGCGACACTTCCGCACGCGAGACGCGTCATGTGCCGCGGGTCCGGCTCAGCGACGCTCGCTCGCATCGCTGGCAGCCCCGGTCCTCGTCGACCGGGAGCGCTACAGGTCGATCTCGATTCCGGGTGGTTCCGGGTGGTGCTGGTGGTCGTGGGTGGGTGTCGGGTGTTGCCGGGTGAGGTCGTGGTGGTGGATCCAGTCGGTGAGTGGTTGGGCGAGGCGGGCGTGGTCGCCGCCGGTGTGGTGGAGTTCGTTGGCGGTGTCGATGAGTTCGGCGGGTGGGATGTTGTGGCCGGTGGCCCAGTGTTGCCAGGTGGTGAGGGCGTCGAGTTGTTGGGTGGCGGTGGCGACGGGGTCGATGTAGCGGCCGAAGGCGTCGGTGACGTGTCGGTCGTGTCGTTGTTGGCGTCGGAGTTGTTGGCGCTCGGCGAGCAGCTGGTTCCGACGTGTGAGGAGTGGTTCGGCGTGTTCGGTGACCTCGGCGAGCGCGGTCTCGGCCTTCGCCACGCCGGTCGTGGCGGTGTTGAGGTCGCGGCGGGCGGAGCGGCGGTGCCGCCGTGGGGAGATGGCGAGGTCGTACTCGGCTCGACGCTCCCGTCGCCGCGCATCGTCGAGGCGTCGGGTGCAGATGTCGATGGCGTCGTCGTGCGGGGCGCAGCGTGGCGCGAGCTGGTCGAGTCGTTCGGTCAGGGCGTCGATCTGTTGCTGGAGCTGGGCGTCGCGCCGGCGGTCGGCGTCTTGTTGGGTGCGGGCGTCGGCGAGTTGGTCGCGGGCGTCGCGGTGGAGGTCCCAGAACCAGGTCGGGATGATGCACCTCGGCGCCAGCTCCGGCACCGGCACCGGCACCGGCACCGGCGCGGGCTCGGGCTCGGGCTCCGGCACCGGCACCGGCACCGGCGCGGGCTCGGGCTCGGGCTCGGGCTCGGGCGTCGGGGCGGTGGTGGTGGGGAGTTGGTGGGCGAGGTGTTGGCGGGTGCGGGTGGCGGGGTGGTCGGCGCGGTCGGTGGTGAGGACGTGGTGGAGGATGTCGGTGGCGTGGTTGATGTCGTGTCCGTCGGTGGTGACGCGGATGAGGTTGGTGTCGGTGCCGCGGGTGATGGCGGTGTAGAGGCCGCGGCAGGTGGTGGCGGGGGTGGCGAGGGTGTCGGAGTGGGTGGCGGTGTCGGATTGGTTGCCGGGTTCGGTGGCGGCGTAGCCGAGTTGGACGTGTTCGGTGGTGTAGGGGGCGGGGAGGGTGACGGTGCCGTGTCCGTCGATGCGGGTCACGGCGAGGGATCCGTCGGGGTTGATGTGGTTGATGGTCCAGTAGTCACGGTTCCGTACCGACTCACCGGTGTTGGTGCGCAGTAGACGTTGGTTGCGTCGGGTGACGATCAGGTCGCCTTCAGCGACGGTCACGTCGGGGTTGAGCTGTCGGGCATGGCCGAGGTGTCCCGCGTGTTGTCGTGCGGTCTGGATGGTTTGGTTGATGGTGGTGACGTGGTCGTTGGTGGCGGTGGTGATGGCGAGGTAGCCGTGCCGGTGGTGGATGTCGAGCCAGCGTTCGGCGATGTGCTGGCAGTGTTCGGCGAAGGGTGCGGCGATGATCCGATCGTGTTGCAGGTAGGGGATGAGGCCGGCGGGGTCACCGGCACGGATCTTCAGGGAGGCGTCGGCTTCCCAGCTGTTGCGGAATCGGTGGATCGTGTCGAGCTCGATCGGGCGTCCTTGGGCGCAGAGCTCGGCGAACATCCCACCCCGCCCGACGGCCTGGAGTTGATGTGGGTCACCGACGAGGACGAGGCGCCATTGGTGTTGGTCGGCGAGGCGGGTGAGGGTGTGGAGGTCGCCGGTGGCGGCCATGCCGGCCTCATCGACGATGACAGTGCAGCCGTCTGGGAGTTGCCAGTCGGGCTGGGGTGGCCGGTCGGGGCGGGTCCATTCGTGGAGGAGTTTGGCGAGGGTGTCGGTGGTCATGCCGGTCTCGGTTTCCAGGACACGGGCCGCCTTGGCGGTCGGGGCGACCCCGAACACCGGACACCGATGCTGGTGGAGGTCGGCGACGGCGGCGCACAGCATCGTGGTCTTGCCCGCCCCTGCTGGTCCGACGATCAACACAAGGCGA
>CAYGLH010000420.1:0-2972 GCA_964350535.1 uncultured Ilumatobacteraceae bacterium | reverse complement strand
CGACGGTGCAGGACGAGTCCTACATGCGGGCGATGATCCCGCACCACTCGATCGCCATCCTGACGAGCACACGCGCGGAGATCACCGACGTGCGCGTCCGCCAGCTGGCCGAGGAGATCATCGACGCGCAGAAGCGCGAGATCGAGGAGATGAACTGGCTGATCGCCGACATCTCCGCCAACGGCAAGGCCACCACCGCCGCCGACGCCGAGGCACGGCCCATCCCCGTGTTCACACCCGCTGACTACGACGACTGAAACGCCTCGACCACGACTAATCCGGCATGCCCATCAGAACGCACTCGGCACGGGTTCGGGTAGCAACCGCGGTCTCGCCGACGTGGTCGGCAGAGATCACGGGGGTGCCGGCGCGTAGTCCCGACGTGCAACGTCCAGAGCTCGTCCCGCGCGAGCCGCGATCCCGACCTTCGGGACCACCTGCGGTGCCACGCTGCCGATCGAGGTCGGCCGTCCACGTGATCGTCGCGATCCAAGTCGCTGTCCTCGTCCCGTCCACGCAGGTCGTCATCAGTCTGTAATATCTACGACATGCTGTCGGAGTCAGGTGTGCGTCGCGGGTGGAGGGTGGCGGGTGTGCTCGTGGCGATCGCGGCGGTGCTCGTTCCGAGTGCGGCGGTGCTCGTTCCGAGTGCGGTGATCGCCGAGCACGACGGAGCGACTGCTGAACAGGCAGCGGCGGAGATCCTGGCGATGCGGGAGCGCGCCAACGAGGCGGCGCAGGCCTTCTTCGACGCCGAAGCGGAGCTGGACGAGTTGGGTCTTGAGTTGGCCGATACCGAGCAACGACTGGGCGATCAGGAGGCCGAGGTCTCCGAGTTGCGGTCGGCGTTGACGGCGGGCGCCGTACAGCGCTTCGTGACCGGCGGCGGAGGCGGCGGAACCTTGCCATTGTTGCTCACCGATCTCGAGCAGGTGAGCGACCTCGAACCGGCACGAGTGTTCACAGGTGTCGCCAATGGGTCGGGCCGTGCCAGCATCGACGAGTTTGAGGCGGCGATCTCCGAGCTCGAGGACCTCCGCCACGAGTTGGAGGATCGCCGCGCGGCCACCGAGGCCGCCCGCGAGAACTGGGCCGCACTGGAGGTCCGCGCCGAAGAACAGGTGTTGGAGCTGGAACGACTGGAACAGGAACGGCTCCAGGACGCGGAGGTGCAGCACGAGCTGGAACGCCAGCGGCGCGCCGCCGCCGAACAGGCCCGACGCGAGGAAGAGGCCGCCCAACGCGCCGCCGCAGCCAACGCTGCTGCCGCAAGCGCCGGCACCGCATCGTCGGCAGGATCGGGCGCTGCGAGCTCATCGGGGTCGGGCGCGCCGGGGGCGGGATCGTCGGGGTCAGGCGGTGGTTCGGGTCAGGCGGCCTCTCCGCCGGCCGCGCCTGCGCCCGCCCCGAGTGCGGGGTCGGGCATGGTTTGCCCGGTCGCGGGGCCACGGGCGTTCGCCGACACCTGGGGAGCGCCGCGCTCTGGGGGACGCAGCCATCAGGGCGTGGACATGATCTCACCTGGCGGTACACCGCTGGTCGCGGTCGAGTCCGGATCGGCGAGCTTCTCCAGCAACCGGCTCGGCGGCAACGCAGTCTGGCTCAGCGGCCAATCAGGGACCCGCTACTACTACGCCCACCTCAGTTCCTACGCCGGTTCCAGCCGAGCGGTCAGCCGCGGCGAGGTCATCGGCTACGTGGGTGCCACCGGCAACGCCGGCGTCGAGCACCTCCACTTCGAGGTCCACCCCGGCGGCTACGCCGTCAACCCCTATCCCTACGTGCGGGCGGTGTGCTGACCACCGCGATCGTCATACTCCGACAATCGCCGGGTCGGGACAGCCCGCGCGGGATCTCGCGACTTCGGCTGATACGTCGGCGCTGTTCGTGCCGCTCGCCCCAGCACAGAGCCACGGGGCTGATGTCAGCGACTGGTCTCGAGCTGATTGCCTGTCGCCGTCCAGGCGTTCATCCCGCCCTCGAGATCGATGACGTTCGTGTATCCAAGTTCGACGAGAGTGGCGGATGCTTGTGCGGACATGCTGCCCGAGCGGCAATACAGCGCGATCGGCGCGGCACGGTCGGCGGGCAGGCCGTCCCACGTGCCGATCTCGTCGAAGGGGACGAAGTCGTCGGTGCCGTCGATGTGTCCCTCGTACGGGATGTGCACGTTCACCAGCACGGCAGAGGGGGTGGTGTCGAGGTAGTCGGCGAACTCATCGACGCCGAGCAGTTCGCTGGACGCGGCGACCTCGGTGTCGACGCTGGCCTGGTCGGTGTCGTCGCCGTCGCTGCCGCACGCGACTGCGCCAAGTGCGAGCAGCGCCAGCGCGCATCCGATCGCCCTCCGGTGAATCGAATACGACATCGCGTCGTACACTACAGGGGTCGGCTCCGCTCTTCTCGCGACCCGAGGCGCTCGGGCATGAACGCAGCCGACGCGGGTCCGCTCATCCGCCTATGGAGTGTCGGCGGTCGAAGCGGTCAATCTACGACATGGCGTAGGACCGTACTGATGTTGCGGTAGCGTGTCGATTTCATGACGGCAGCCACGACCCGCTACCGGCGCGCTCGGATTTCGGTTGCACTGGTGATCGGCGTTCTGGTGGCGATCGGCACCGGGCAACTCGCGTCCGCGCATACCGACTTCGAGTCGTCCAGCCCGGCCGACGGTGCCAGCGTCGATGGTCCGCTCGCTGAGGTCGTGGTCAACTTCACGAACCCCGCTCAACCAGCCGGTGACGGATTCGAACTGCTCGATCCGGCCGGGGTCGTGATCGTGCCGGCGGCGATCGACGAGACCGACGGGACATCGTTCGTGCTGGCGTTCGACCCGCCGCTCCAGGCCGGCACGTATGGGCTCCGGTGGAGTGTTCAGGCCGGCGACGCCCACCCGATCGAGGGCTCCTTCCGCTTCGACGTGACCGGACCCGCGCCGACCACTGTGCCCGCAGCTGCAAGTCAAGCAGTGC
>CAYGLH010000419.1:0-2974 GCA_964350535.1 uncultured Ilumatobacteraceae bacterium | reverse complement strand
ATGGGAGCGGCGTCTCGGGTCGCGGCATCGAGGTGCTCGACCTTCGCTCGCTCCCCGCCGACTGGTCCCGCGAGCTGATCGGCGATGCGGCGATCGAACGCCGCGCCGGCACGGTCGGCGAGCCGGGCCGCTCGAGCCCACCGTCGTACCCGATCGGCCCGTTCGGGCTCCGGCCGACGAGCCCGTTGACCCGTGACCCGGTCGAGCTGGTACCGATCGGCGATGGCGCCTGGCGCACCGACCGGGTCGTCGCCGGCACCTTGACCGTCGACGTCGAGGGCCCGCCCGGAGCGGTGGTCACGATCACCGTCGCCGAGCTCGTCGACGCCGACGGGCTGCCCGACCCGACCGAGCACGACGCCGCGCTACGCGTCGTGTGCGACGGCAGCCGCAGGCGGATCGAGTCACTCGACCGGTACGGCGGTCAGGCCGCCGTGGTGTCCGCCGACGACGGCGTCACCGTGCACGCGCTGGAGGTCGCCGAACGTCTCTATCCCGTCGTCGGAGGCGGCGACTTCCGGTGTGCCGACCCGCTGCTCGAACAGATCCACGCGGTCGGTCGACGCTCGGTCTCGCTCAACTCGACCGACGCCTACACCGACTGCCCGACGCGCGAGCAGCGCGCCTGGACGGGCGACTCGGTGGTCCATCAGATGGTCGACCTGACCACGAACGACGACTGGCTCCTGGCGAGGCGCAACGTCGCCCTCATCGCCGAATCGCGACGTCCCGACGGGATGCTGCCGATGGCGGTCGCCGGCGACGCCGAGAGCGCCGACTTCACGATCATCCCCGACTGGGCGCTGCACTGGGTGCACGCCGTGTGGAACCTCTATCGCTACGTCGGCGATCGCCACGAGATCGGCGCACTGCTCCCCGTCGTCGAAGGGGTGCTCCGCTGGTTCGACCCCTTCACCGACGAGCGCGGCCTGCTCCGGGATGTGTACGGCTGGGTGATCATCGACTGGTCGTCGGTGTACACCGAGGGCGCCGGCGCGGCGCTGAACGGCCTCTACGGCCGGTCGTTGCTGGAGTTCGCGGAGATGAGCTCGTGGCTGGACGACCACGGCCGCGCCCGGTGGGCGAGCGACCGACACGCCCGCCTGCGCGAGGGGTTCGACGCGCTGTGGGACCCCGAGCGCGAACGCTACGTCGACTCGATCATCGGGGCGACGGCGACCGGACCCGACGAGCGGCGCACCGCGTCCGAACACGGGCAAGCGGCAGCGCTCGTCGGTGGACTCGTCCCGGCGCGGCGCATCGCCCGGCTCGTCGAGGTGCTCCAACGGCCCGACGACCGGGTGTACGCCACCTTCTCCGCGCCCGACGGCCCCGCCCCGCCGAACTCTGGCATCGAGGTCGGCGGCGCCTACCTCCGGCGCGGGCATCCCGCACCGTGGTGGGACGTCGACGGGCTGGTGGTCGCACAGCCGTTCTTCTCCTACGTCGTCCACGATGCCCTCGTCGCGGCCGGCCGCGCCGACCTGGTCGTCGAGCGCTGCCGCCGGTGGGGCGTCGCGCTCGAACGGTGCGCGACCTCGTGGACCGAGACCTGGTTCGGCGGAACGATCAGCCACGGGTGGTCGAGCACGCCGACCCGCGACCTCGTGCAGCGCGTGCTCGGCGTGACGCCGGCCGAGCCGGGGTTCGCCGCGGCGTCCGTCGAGCCGGCGCTCGGTGGGTTGGTGTGGGCTGGAGGGACGGTACCGACGCCCGCCGGGCCGATCGTCGTCCGGGTCGACCGCGAGGCGGTCGAGATCGACTCACCGGTCCCAGTCGTCCACGACGGCACGAGATACGAACCCGGGTCGCATCGGCTTCCGACCGCACGAGGAGCACACGAGGCGTCACGATGAGCGACCACGAACTCGCCGAGGGGGTGGCCGAACGCGTCGCCCATCTCCACGGCGCCACGCTCGACGACGTGCTCGCCGGGCGGGTGGCGGCGCCACCGCTCGACCCGCGCCCGGTCCCGGGCGTGGCCGCCGAGGACCTCGACGTCGGGTCGGGCGCGACGGTGCGCGTGCGCCGTTACGAGCGAACGGGCGCGGCCCCGGCGGATCGCCCGCATCCCGGCGTCGTGTGGGCCCACGGCGGCGCATGGGTGGCCGGCGAGCTGGACATGCCCGAAGCCGACGCGGTGGCCCGGCGGCTGTGCGCCGACCTCGACGCCATCGTGTACTCGGTCGACTACCGCCTCGCGCCGGCGCACCCCTATCCGGCGGCGATGGACGACGTGGTCGCGGCGTTCGAGGTGGCGGCGGCCGATCGGTCGATCGACGCCGACCGCATCGTGCTCGGTGGCGCCTCCGCGGGCGGCAACCTCGCGGCGGCCGCGGCGCAGGTGCTGCGCGACCGCCACGGCCCGCAGCCCGCCGGCGTCGTGCTCGCCTACCCGGCCACCGATCCGCCGGGCGGGCCGTACGAGGCCGAACGACCCGACGTGTGCCCGCCCCTGCTCTGGTTCGATCGGGAGGCGACCTGCCTCGGCTTCTCGCTCTACCTCGCCGGGACCGATCACCATCCGTACGCGATCCCCGCCGCCGGCGAGCTGGGCGACCTCCCCCCGACCCTGGTCACCACCTCGGCACTCGACGGTCTCGAGGACCAGGCCGTCCGCTACGTCGAGCTCCTGCGCGCGGCGGGCGTCACCGTCACCCACCACCGCGTGCACGGCGTGCTGCACGGGTACCTCAACATGACGGGGATCGTCGACGCCGCCGACGCCGCGTTGGCGCGGCACACCACGTGGATCGCCGAGCTCCTCGGCATCGCCCCGGCCGGAGGGACGGACAGGTGAGCGGTCGACCCGACATCGCGCTGCCGATGGTCGACCAGTCGGGCGCCGACTGCTTCGGCATCGAGGACCATCCTGCCGTCGCTGCGGCGCGCGGCTGGCTCGGCCCGAGGGCCGGCGCGTGACCGACTGGTACCAGGTGGACGTCGAACCGGGGGTCGAGATCCGCGTCGCCAT
>CAYGLH010000418.1:1497-3004 GCA_964350535.1 uncultured Ilumatobacteraceae bacterium | reverse complement strand
ATATCCACGGCATGTAGAAGGCGCCCAAGACCATCACCACTGCGCCACCGATGCCGATGCGCCTGGTGCGCCCTCGGGTGAGGTAACCGTTGCTCATTCGCTTGTCCGCGGACGTTGTACGGATTCAGTGCCAGCTTGGCGGGTTGACGGGCGGAAGCGCATCGTTGAGCGGTGCAGCGTCGGCCTCAGGTATTGGTGGCGGGTTATCCCTCGGCTCCTCGTCTTCGTGGTCGTCATCGACGCTCGCCACGGTCGTCTTTGGAGCACTGATCTTCGGAGCCTTCGGCGTCCACGGTGTGATCGTCTGCACCACCGATCCGTAGAAGTTCTCGATGAGATTCAGGATCGAGTCGATGAACCCCGGCGACTTCTTGCCGGTCTTGCGCCCGGCTCCCATCTCGACCGTCCAGACGAGCTGGAACCTCGTCGGCTCTCGCTTGTCCTCACCGAGCAGAACGTCCCGGTTCTCCATCGCTTGGGCGAGGGTTGCCGTCGCAGGCGTCCGTGCGTTCCGCGGGTACGCCTCGATGACGAGCGACGGCGGCGCATCCTTCAGCTGGTTCACAATCCACGAGCAGCGGCCACGACCGCCCTTGTCCTCCGGCGCTGGCACTGTGACGGCTGCGCTGATGCGACAAGCTTTCACGTCCGCAAAGACGTCGATGTCCCCGACCGTGTTGGGAACGCGCAGCGTCCCGTCGAGCGTCTCCCCCGCAACCAGACGGTCCACGAGGTACGAGGTTCGGACCCGCTGGTCCTGATGCGACCGGGAGAGAAGATGCTGAACGTCGCTGCCGATGCGTGCGCCCAGCTGGAGAGCGGCGTACCGGAGGAGCTGATCCCAGCGCAGCGCCACGTCCTGCACTCCCTCGTCGGTCTTTCGCAGCGAGGCGTCACGAGCGCCATCCCTGACGCTTACCCAGTTCGGGCCCATGTCGTCAAAGGCCATCGCACCCGACGCCGAGTGCTCCAGGTAGCGGATCAGCTCACCGACCAGCCACGCCTGCTCGGGGTCCTCGACGCCCTTGTGCGACTTGATCATCACCGCCGTCGACAGCAGCGCCGTCCACGACAGGTGATGCACCTGCACCTTGGAGTTGGACCGCACCTTCAGCCCCTCGGTCGGGTGCGACCCGGGCGAGGCTGCGATCTCGTTGGAGATCGTGACGACGGCGTCGAACCCGTGCTCACGAGCCAGATCCCAGTAGGTGTTGATCTGCTCGGCCTCCAGGCGCCCGTCGCCGGTCTTGAACTCGACCAGGGCGGTCCACTCCGCCTTACCGAAGCTGATCCGCACGACGCCATCGGGCCGGACCTTCTTCCCGTTGAGCGTGAACGGCGGCTCCGTGTAGGTCTCGACCAGCGCCCGCTGCGCCCTCGATGCACCCATCGGCGAGAACAGCTCGGTAGAGAGATCACGGACGACGGAGAGCACGGCGAGCACCGCCGATGCCGCCCGAGTCTCGGCCTCCTTCTCCGAGCCGATGCCGGACACCGGGATCAGTCG
>CAYGLH010000418.1:925-1487 GCA_964350535.1 uncultured Ilumatobacteraceae bacterium | reverse complement strand
ACTTCTCGTCGGCCACCTGCCGCCTCCTTCCCTCAGGTTGCCCGACGGGGGTAGTCCGTCACCCGACCGCTGCCGGCCATCGTGTCGGTGGCGACGCTGGAGTAGCTAGAGCGACCGACGGCTGCTCTATCCGCTGAACCCATGAGTTCGCTCCGTGCCGGTTGGCGCTGCCCTCGAGGATCGTGAGTCCGCTCGGTGTCGCGTCGACCTCGATCCGCACCTCGTCGCGGAACACTGGAGGCGTCCTGTCATGCGCCGGCTTGCGCACGCGGTTGGCATCGAGCTCGGGAACCACGCCGTCATCATCGCGTCGAGGAAGTCCGAGTCGGAGCCCCTCGGGGTCTGCTTGGCGCTCCCGCCAGTGGAGCGGACTGGACGCTGACGACACCTCCGGGCCACGGACGCCTGCCTATCTCCTGCGCGTATGGTCAGGGAGGTATCGCCTCGCGAAGTCGTCTGCCCACCCGCCGAGCCGGCGATCGTCGGTCGAGCGGGCGAGAGCCACGATGTCTTCGAGGCTGACGAAGCGGAGGCGCCAGCGTCGATCCGGCCTGAGCCAGCC
>CAYGLH010000418.1:0-915 GCA_964350535.1 uncultured Ilumatobacteraceae bacterium | reverse complement strand
CGCTTCGACCGCTGCTCGCGCAGCTGCGTCGTCGGCTGGTGCGACCACGCAATAGCGACCCTCGGCGGATCGGTGGTGCTGCGCAACGAACATCAGGAGCAGTCCGCGCCAGAGTTGGTTGGTCTCGATCTGAACCAAGTGATCAGCGGCGCCGGACTCGAACCAGCCAGACTCCTCGGTCAGCCGGCGATACTCAGGTCGGTCGTAGCGCTTCTTGGTGAAGGGCTCGGTGTACTTGGTCTCGATCCCGAGGAAGCGGCGATCGCCCGAGCGTGTCGTGTAGTCGACCCGAGCGTCGAAGGCAGTGCGGTCAGTCCAGGAAACGGGTGACGGCGCTTCGCACACCACGTCATCGATCACCGCAGCGTCGGGATCGAATGCGGCCTTCACGACGTCGATGAACCGTGGAGCGGTACCGATCGCTCCGAACAAGTTGAAGCACATCGGCATCGACGACAGCAGGTTGGTGAACAGCCGCTCCTCATCAAGCGTTCCGCCTTCGTCCTCGACCTCCCGTGCTCGACGCTCTGCGTGTCGATACGCGGCCTCGTCGATGAAGTTCAATCGCCGATCCGCCTCGACGGCGGGAACGTCGAAGGTGCTGCCGATCATCCGGTGTAGCAGCTTCGGATGCCTGCCCGGCCGAGTCTCGCGCTCCGTCTCCGGCCACCACGACTGGTGACGACGATAGTGAGCCATCCTCTGTGAGTCGCCTGGGATCGCGAGCTCGGCCGAGTTCCAGGCGGGCCAGGCAGGAGTGTGGTCGCCCTCGGGATCTGGCCACCACACTGTCGTCGTGGGTGGGAGTGTCGGGTCGACCGACGGCACTCTCAGTTCGGGTGCATACACCGCGGCCTGCGCTGCGATCAGCCGATCGAAGAATGGGTAGAGTTCAGCGCGGCCCTCCCAGATCGC
>CAYGLH010000417.1:0-3031 GCA_964350535.1 uncultured Ilumatobacteraceae bacterium | reverse complement strand
GCGCACCACGCACCACCTCGCGCAGTTCGTCCTCCGCAGCATCGGCGCCTGGCCTGAGGACGACGGCGGCGACGATCCGCTGGCCCCACTCGTCGTCCGGGACGCCGACGACGCAGACCTCCGCGATCGCCGGGTGCCCGAGGAGGACCTCCTCGATCTCCGCCGGAGCGATGTTCTCACCGCCGCGGATGATCGTGTCATCGGCGCGCCCCTCGATGAAGAGGTAGCCATCGGCATCGACCCAGCCACGATCGCGGGTGCAGAACCATCCCTCGCTGTCGAGCACGCTGCCGGTGGCGTACTCGCCGGAGATCTGCTCGCCGCGAACGTGGATCAGACCGACCGTCTCGGCGCCGAGGGACTCGCCGCCCTCGCCACGAACCTCGAGCTCGATCGTGGGCAACACCTGGCCGGCGGAGGACAGCCGCCGTCGAACCGCCTCGTCGCCGGACGACACCGCAGCCCGGTGGTCCTCCGGACCGAGCACGGCGATCGTCGACGCGGTCTCGGTCAAGCCGTACGCGTTCACGAAGCCGGTGTCGGGGAAGAGCTCGAGGGCGGCGCGCAGCACTCGCTCTGGCACCTTGGCGCCGCCGTAGGAGAGCGTTCGCAGCGACGGGACGTCGGCGGACCGCCCATCGAGCGCCTCGACGATGCGCGAGAGCATCGTCGGGACGACCATCGCGTTCGTGATCGATTCGGTACGCACCGTCTCCAGCCACGCGACCGGATCGAACGCCCGGAGGTAGGCGAGGCGACGGCCGGCGAAGAGGTTCGACAGCATGTTCGCCAGGCCGGCGATGTGGTACGGCGGCACCGCTACCAGGACTGCATCGTCCTCGGCGGCGCCGGCGAACTCGACCGAACCGAGCAGGTACGCCATCAGATGGCGATGGCGCAGCAACGCCGACTTCGGTTTCGACGTCGTCCCGCTGGTGAACAGCACCACGGCCACGTCGTCATCGTCGTGGTGCAGCGGCGCGTCGTCAGCGCCGTCCGGCGTCGTCGTGCCGAGCGAGTCCAGCCAGTCGTCGAAGACGCGAACGGAAGGCCCCTCCACGAGCCGCCGAGCGGTCGATGCGTCGGCGAGGACGAGCGCACCGGGCTGGCGAGCGACGAGCTCGTTCAGCTGTCGGTCGTCGAGTCGGAAGTTCACCGGGACGAACGGCACTCCCGCCCACGCCGCGGGCAGCAGGGCGATCGGCAGCAACGGATGGTTCTCGCCGGCATAGACGACCGCCGAGGCCGCGCCGATGCGAGCGGCGCCGGAGCGTGCGAGTCGGCCGATGTCGCCACCGGTCAATCGGTCGTCGCGTTCGCCGAGCAGTTCACGGTCGGCGAGCCCGGACTCGACCATCTCGATCAACGACGACAGATGCATCGCGCCTCGCTCCCCCTCGACTCCATACAGTGCAATGATCTAACTTTCACGTTGAATTGTCAAGCTGGCACCCTGAAACACGCCCGGCACCCCGTGACCGGCGGTGCGCGCGGATCAGCCGATCTGCCCACTTCGGGCGTTCTCCGCAACGATGGCGGCGCCGACGCACACCCGCGTCCCGCGATGCCGCACGGCATCGGGTTCTATTGGCAGAGTCCGGACGGCTTGGCGTCTGAAGACGGCGCACGCAATGACGTCTGACACGTCAGCGGAAGATGGTTGGAGGCCATGGTGGGTACCCGGGACCACGGGGTTCGGGGTTCGCGACCCGCTCGGTCGGGTGGGACTATTGCAGATCAGCAAGAAGACGTTTCTCGTCCTCAATGAGTTTCGCTTCTCCGACCCAGATGTGATCGAAATGCTGACCGACCATCTCGTCAAGAACGGGATGAGCCCAGAGGCCGCCCAGGCGGCCGTCGACGACGCGCGGACCTTCACCCCCAGTGAGGAGAACCCGACCGACATCGCCTCGATTCCGCCGTACATGCGCTGGTTCGAGAACAGCTACGGCGCGCACACGCTCGCTGCGATCATCCACGACGACCTCATCGTCGAGACCGCCGACGGCGGCGCGTTGGGCAGCGACACACTCTCCGATCGCTTCTCCCGCGAGATGATGAGATCCGCCGGCGTGCCGTGGCTCAAGCGGTGGATCATGTGGACCGCGGTCGCGCTCAGATCGCGATGGGCCGCTGGCTGAGTGCGCCAAGCTTCGGTGATCGCGTGGATCCTGTTGGCCGTCTTCGGGATCGCCTGCTTCGTCGATGCCATCGGCGGCGTTCTGTTCGACTGGCCCCAGCCGGTCGACACGTCGATCCTGTTGGCGATCGCATTGGTGCTCCCGTTCGCGTCGTCGCTGCTCTGGGGTGAACAGCGTGGCGCAAGCCTCATCGCTGCGATCGCAGCACGCTGGGTACTGCCCGCGGCCGCATTCGGCGTGCTCGGATGGATCGTCTACAAGGCCCTCGAGTACGTCACAGAGGAAATCGGCGTCAACTGACACCCGCTTCCTTCGGCTCGCCCACCGCAGCACGTGGCGCTCACGCCCGCACAAGTCTACACGGTGACCGCCCGGAACAAGGACGGCTTCGTCGCCGTCGTCAGCAGGTGTGTCGGCATCCCCGACGAACCGTGGGCGTCACGGAGCCGCGTCGCCGAGATCGTCGCCGCCCACCAACGGCGTCGCCTTCCACAAGGTGTGGCACGCCGGCGAACTGATCCGGATCCCTCCCACGATCGACGGGGTACGCAGTTACCCGGTCAAGGCGGGCGACGGGCTCACCGCCATCGCCACCGGGCTCGGCCTCGGCCGCGATGCCGCCGCCCAGGAACGCGTGAGGACGATCAACGTGTGGCAGGGCGCCACGCCACATCCTGGTGACGTCTGGTTCGGCGGGAGGGCGTGAACGCCCCGTCCATCAATCTTCGGACTCGCGCCCGCCCACGAGCGCAGTGAGTTGGCGCAGGTGGTCGAGCACCGGCGACTGCACATCCGGGGCCGCCTGCAGAAAGACCGAGAGATCGAACCCCACGTATCCATCCTCCGCGACCTGCACGATGGTCCGCCCCGGGGCGCCCACCTGCACGAGC
>CAYGLH010000416.1:0-3032 GCA_964350535.1 uncultured Ilumatobacteraceae bacterium | reverse complement strand
ACGTGCTCCTGCTGGACGAGCCGACCTCGGCGCTCGACGTCTCGGTCCAGGCGGCCATCCTCAACCTGCTCGCCGGTCTGCAGAACGACGAGCGGACGAGTTACCTGTTCATCACCCACGACATCGGCGTCGTCCGGTACCTCGCCGACCGCATCGCCGTGATGTATCTGGGCCGGATCATGGAGATCGGCACCACCGACCAGGTCTTCGACGGTCCGAACCATCCGTACACCGAGGCGCTGCTGTCGGCGGTGCCGAGCGTCGATGGGGAGGCGGAGAACCGCATCCCGCTCAACGGCGAGATCCCCAGCCCTGCCAACCCGCCCGCCGGCTGCGTGTTCCACACGCGATGCCACCGGGTGATCGAGGGCCTCTGCGACAAGGTCGAACCGAAGATGCGCACGCTGTCCATCGGGCACACGAGCAAGTGCCACCTCGACGACGCCCAGCTGGCGACGCCGGTGGAGATCACCGCCGACGACCAGCTGGCGACCCTCGCCGACTGACCGCCGCGACAGGTCGGCGGCCCGCAGACCGATCCCAGTTTGCGTCGGCCACTGTCCGCCCGCACCGGACATGCGCCGACACAGATCGGCGGCCCGGCGTTTGCGTCGGCCAATGTCCGCCCGCACCGGACATGTGCCGACACGAATCGGCGGGGCGGCAGCGGGGGAGGGCCTAGACGGCCTTGAGGTCCTCCATCACCCTCAGCCAGCGGTCGGGGTCGCTCTGGTAGGGGGCGTAGAAGCTGATCCGTTCGATGACGTCGCCGTAGCGGCGGCCGAGCTCGGGGGCGATCTGCTCGGGTGCTCCGACGACGGCGAACGAGTTGAGCATCTCGTGGTCGATCAGGTTGCCCATCTCGGTCTACTTGCCCTGCTTGGACATCGCGTTGAGCTCGTCCTGCAGCCCGCCCCAGCCGTGGATGTCGAGCACCTTGCGGTACGCCGGGGTGGAGCCGTAGAAGGCGATCTGCTGACGCGTGCCGGCGGCGGCCTGCTCCATCTCCTCGTCGTTGTTGCCGGTGACGACGAAGCTCGGGCCGACGATCTCGAATCCCTCCATGGTCTTGCCGGCCTTGGCGCGGCCGCGCTCGAGCGCCGGGATCGTCACCTCGCGCAGGTACTTCTCGGTGGTGAAGCCGTGGCACAGGAAGCCGTCGCAGACCTCGCCCGCGACCTCGGTCATGAGCTCGCCGACGCCGGCGAGGAAGACCTTCGGCGTGCCGAACCCCTCGAGGTCGCTGGCGGGCGGCGTGAAGAACGGCGTCATCAGCGTGTGCGTGTAGAACTCGCCGCGGAACTCCAGCTTCTCGCCGGTCAGCCAGCTGTCCCAGATCGCCCGCATCGCCAAGACGAACTCGCGCATCCGAGCCGCCGGATGACTCCACGGCATCGAGAAGCGCTTCGTGATGTGCGGCTTGATCTGGCTGCCGAGGCCGAGGATGAACCGGCCCTTGGAGTACGCCTGGAGGTCCCAGGCGGTGTTCGCCAGCGTCATCGGGCTGCGGGCGAACGCCACGGCGATCGACGTGCCGAGCTCGAGCTCGGTGCTGTGCTCGGCGGCCAGCAGCAGCGGCAGGAACGGGTCGTGGGACGTCTCGGCGGTCCACGCTCCGCTGTAGCCGGCCGACTCGGCCTCCTTCGTGCGCTCGACCACCTTGTCGAGCTCGAACCCGATGTTTCCGTCAACCTTCATGCCGGCGACCGTAGCCCCGGCCGCGGTCGCCGGCTCAGTCCTGGTCGCGCAAGAAGCGCTGGATCTCGGCGGCCAGCTCGTCGCCGGAGCGGAGCTCCAGTCCGGCATCGCTCGGCCCGTCGACGGTCTCGGCCTCGTCGAGGCTGTCGTACAGCTCCTCGAGCTGTTGCAGCATCGCCCGCTGCTCGGCGTTGTCGGCGATCATGTCCTCGATCCGCCGCTGCTGGATCGTGGCCTCGTTGTGCAGCCCGGTGGTGTCGATCGTGATGCCGGTGGCCGCCCGGACGCCGTCGAGGAGCGCGATCGACGCCGCCGGATAGCTCATCGCCGAGAGGTAGTGCGGTACCTGCGCCCACAGCGTCATCGCCGGGATCTTCCGGCTGTGCAGCGTGTGTTCCAGCACCGACGCGGTCCCCGCCGGGACGTCGACGCTGCTGCGCTGGTGCGGGACGGTGGCGAGCAGGTCGGCCGACGGCGTGGTGCACGCCAAGCGCGACGGTCGGGTGTGCGGCGTGGCGAACGGGTAGGCGCCGAGGGCGAGCATGCTGGTCACGCCGAGATCAGCGGCGAGGGCGGTGACCTCGGCGGTGAACCGGTGCCAGGCCATGTCGGGTTCGGGGCCGAGGAGGAACATCACGTCGCGGCCGTCGGGCGAGCGCCCTGCGCGCAACTCGATCGTCGACCAGCGGAGATCGGTGTTGATGCCCTCGCGCACCTCCATCGTGGGGCGCCGGGCGCGGAAGTCGATGTAGGTGTCGTCGTCGAAGCGGGCGATCGGCGAGGACTCGCAGGCCGCGGCGAGCGCACCTGCGGCGGCTTCGGCCGCACCGGCCGCATCGATCCAGCCGGTCAGCATGACGATCAGCACGGGCTCGTTGAGGATCGGCTCGTCCACGAGCCACTCGACGGCGGGACCGGTCACCGGAGCGACTCCACGTAGCGCTCGGCCATCGCTGCCGCGCTGTCGACCTGGAGCTTGAACGGTTCGATCTCGGCGCGATCGCGCTCGCCCAGGGCGCCGCCGAGGTAGCGGGCGTAGACGCCCTCGAGGATGCACGCCAGCTTCCAGTAGGCGAACGCCACGTAGAAGTCGAGGTCGCCCAGGTCGCGGCCCGACACCTCCGCGTAGCGATCGACGAGCTGGGCCCGGTTCCAGAAGCCTTCGCGCGTGGTCGCCGATCCGGTCCACGCAGAGGCGTCGTCGCCGGGTCCGGTCCAGTACACCTGGAGCAGCCCGAGATCGGCCAGCGGGTCGCCCAGCGTGCAGATCTCCCAGTCGAGCACCGCGACGACGTCGCCGGTGTCGGAGACCATGCAGTTGTCGAGGCGGTAGT
>CAYGLH010000415.1:0-3066 GCA_964350535.1 uncultured Ilumatobacteraceae bacterium | reverse complement strand
ACGAGCGTCGTGAGCCAAGGGCCCGAGGCGGGTGCCTATTCGTTCGCGCAGCTCCCGGCGCCGGGCACGTACACCTTGACCTTCACCGGGCCCGACCTCATCCCCCAGGTTCGCGTCGTCGACCTCGACCCGTTCAGCGGGAACGAGTCCCGGGGCGACGTCAACGTGTCGCTCTCGCCCGAGCAGACGATGGTCCGCGGCTTCGTCCGCGACCACGCCAACGTCCTCGCGCCGCACGCCACCGTCACCCTCACCGACGGCAGTGACACCTTCACCGTCCAATCGGCGGACGAGCCCGTCGGGGGCTTCGAGTTCTCCAGGGTGCACCCGGGCACGTACACCGTGAGCGCCTTCGTCGGCGGGACCGAGCCGATCGTCCGACTCGTCGAGGTCCCCGCCGGCTCACCGACGATCACCCTCGACGACCTGATCATGAACCAGGCGGCGACGATCTCCGGCGCCGTCACGGGCACGACCTTCGATCCGACGACGCAGACCGCCTACGTCAGGCTGTTCGATCCAGCGTTGTTCCCGAACGGCCAGCCGATCGCGACCGTCCCCACCGACCGCACGGGGAACTACCAGTTCACCGACTTCGCCGCACCGGGGTGGTTCATGGTCGCGCTCTACCAGACCGCCAACTCGACGGCCGAGCTCGATTCCGAGTCGGTGTACGCCACTCCCAGCAACGATGCGCAGGTGCCGCGCCAGCTCGTCGTGCCCGCCGGAACGAGGATCGGGCCATGACCGCTGGCAGGGTCGACGTCCTCACGCCGGTGCTCGACGGCGCACCTGGCGACGTGGTGATGGCGCGGCTCACGATCCACAACGATGCGAGCGACGCCGCCACCTACACCATCCGCCCGGCCGGTCTCGAGGCGGCTCACGCCCAGCATGACGACGCCACTCCAGGCGAACCGACGGTCGCTGCCGTCCCGGGTGGATCCTCCGCTGACGTGCTCGTCCCGGTGCATCTCCCGACCAACCTCGGTGTCGGACAACACGCCGCGGCACTCGTGATCCGGTCCAGCCGGGCCGGGCAACGCGAGCTGCTCGCGCCACTCACGATCTCGATCACCTCGCTCGAACGCCTCACGCTCGAGGCCAACCCGTCGGTGCTCCGGGCACGCCGCACGGCATCGTTCTCCCTCGACGTCACCAATCGGGACGCCGAGGCGCTGGACTTCTCGCTCGAAGGTGACGGTCGCGACGTCGCCGTCGGGTTCACTCAGGAGCAGTTCTTCCTGCACCCCGGCGAACGACGCACCACTCCCGCGCGGATGAAGGCGCCGGTGCAATGGGTCGGCGAGCCGGTGCAGCACAACGTCCAGGTGATCGCGCGCAGCCGCGCGTCGGTCACGTCGATCACCGTGCCATTCGTCCAGCGTCCGGTGTTCGCCCGCAAGCTCCGGCTGGTCCTCGCCGCATTCTGCGTCGTCGCGGTGTGGCTCGCCGCGATGGGCGGGGCGTGGCTGTGGTGGAGCAATCGCGACAACCCCGACGAGCAGCTTGCGGGAGACGGCCAGGTCGACCAGAGCACGCAACTACCGGGAACGCTCGATCCACTGGCGCCTGACGGTGGCGGCACGACACCCTCCGGCGAGCCCGCGCAGGGCGATGGGATCGACGCCACTGGGTCCGGAGACGGCGGCAACACCGTGGACGGGGCCGACGGGAGCGGCGGAGACGGCGGCCAGGGCGGACCGGGAGACGGCGGAGACGGATCGGGAACCGGCGGTGGCGGAACCGACGGCGGGGGCGGAACCGGCGGTGGCGGAACCGACGGGGGCGGCACCGGATCGGGAACAAGCGGCGGCGGAACCGACGCCGGGGGCGGAACCGGATCGGGAACAAGCGGTGGCGGAACCGACGACGGGGACGGCACCGGATCGGGAACAGGCGGTGGCGGAGCCGACGACGCCGGCGACGAACCCTCGGAGGCCGCATCGACCGACCGACCGCTGGTGCAGGTCGTGAAGGGCTCGCTGAACCTCGATGGCGTCGACGGCGAGGCCGATCTCTCCGACATCGTCATCCGGATGGCTCCGCTCCGCACCAGCGCACCGGAGAACGCCGACATCAGCGCCTTCCGTCGCCCTCCGTCGAACACCAAGTACTGGTCGGCACGATTCGCACGGGTCGATTCGACGCTGAACCCGGTTCGCCAGACCCAGCCGATCGCCCCGGTCGAAGCCGACATCGAGGCAGACGGCCTGTGGATGTTCGGCGACGTCGCGCTGGGCCAGTCCTACGAGGTCGCCTTCGCGAAGCCCGGCTACACCACGAAGTCGTTCGCCGTGACACCGACGGAGGGCAGCCCGCTCGAGCTCGACGTCGAACTCGAGCCGGCCGACGGCGTGCTCACGGGCAGTGTCACCGACACGTCGGGGAGCCCCGTGGGTGGAGCCGAGATCATCGTGACCGACGGACTGCTCACCTTCGAGACCACGTCCGCCACCGACGGATCGGGAAGCTGGACGATCGAGGCGCTCAGCACCCCGGCGGCATACACCGTCAGCGCGACGATGCACGGGTACGGCACCGAGGTCGTCCGAGCCGAGTTCGACACCATCGAGAAGGAGGTGCGCGCCGACATCACGATGCGACCTGGCGTCGGCTCGATCAGCGGCACCATTCGGGGCCCGAACGGTGGTCTGGGCGGGGCGACCGTGACCGCGACACGCGGCGAGGTGGAGATCTCCACCAGCTCGCTCACCGATGCGAACCCGGGGTTCTACAACATCCCGCAGCTCGAGATCCCCGGGACCTACACCGTCACCGTCGAGCTCGACGGCTACATCACCGAGACGCGACGGCTCCAGCTGGGCGGGGCGGCGGCGGGCGTCGACTTCGCGCTGCGGCGAACGACCAGCAGCGTCGAGGGACGGATCGTCGACGAGCGCGACAGACCGCTGCCCGGCGTGGGCGTCACCATCACCGATGGCGACCTGAAGTTCTCCGCGTCCAGCACCGACATCCCTGACGCCGGCGCGTTTCGCATCGACGATCTCCCACCGGGGACGTACACCGTCACGTTCGAGCGGTACCTGTACATCACCCAGACCC
>CAYGLH010000414.1:1435-3097 GCA_964350535.1 uncultured Ilumatobacteraceae bacterium | reverse complement strand
TCCGATGAGCGACGTCACGCCATGGCGGAGGTTCGCTCATCGCAACCGGTCGGCCGCCGCTCCGATGAGCGGAGTCACGGCATGGCGGAGGTTCGCTCATCGTCGGCCGGTCGTCGGCCGGGTGGGAGCGGTGTGGTCAGGGCGCGGGGACGCTGGTGGAGGCGGCGTTGGTGACCGGCGCTGCCGTCGTGGCGGGCGGCGACGTGGTCGCCGGGGCCTTCGTGGTCGGCGGGGCGGTCGGCGCCGACGTGGTGGCGGGGGCCGGCGTGGTGGCCGGCGCCTCGGTGGTGGTCACCTCGGGCTCGGTCGTGGTGGTCGTGCTCGTGGTGGTCGTCGTCTCGTAGTCCGGGTCGAGCCAGTTGAAGACGGGCAGTTGCTCGCCGTTCTCCTCGGGCGACTTCTCGCCGTCCCACACGAACACCCGGTCGCCCTTGCCGAGCAGGCCCTGCATCTCCTCCGACAGGTTCAGCGGGATCCGGATGCAGCCGTGCGACGCCGGGTACAGCGGCACGTTCAGCGCGCCGTGGATGGCGATGCCGTAGTTGAAGTAGACCGGGTCCCACATGCCGCCGAGGCGGCTGTCGCGCACGCCCTCGACCTCGCGGTGCACGGTGAACACGCCGCCGGGGGTGACCGAGCGCCCGCATTCGCCACGCTTCAGCGGCTCCTCGCCGTCCTCGTTGCCCTGTTCGCCGGGGCTGATCGTGACCTCTTCGCACCACTCGCTGTTGTCACCGCTCGACATGTGGCTGACGAACACCGCTTGGTCGTCCTGGAAGATCGCCACGACCTGCTCGGGGAGGTACACCTCCATCGAGGTCGGGGTCGAGTCGGGACGGCGCGGCTGGATCACGAACGGCTCTTGCATGTCGTCCCACATCTCCGGGGTGACCTGGCCGCTCGGGCTGTCGGACGGCTCGCCGAGCACGAGCTTCTGGTACGCCCACAGCGCGGTGCGGGTCTGGTCGCCGAACATCCCGTCGGCCGGACCCGGCCGGAAGCCGAGCTCGGTCAGGCGCGTCTGCACCGCCTTGACGTCGTCGCCGAACATCCCCTTGCTGAGCACCCGGTCGAGCGGGGTCTTCTGCACGGGATCGGAGGTCTGCACGGTCTCGACGGCCGGCGGCTCGGTGACGGTGACCGCCGCCGACGTGAGCGCGGGATCGGCCGTGACCACGCTGGGCGCGGAATCGCCGGTACCCCCGCCGCCGCCCATCGCGACGCCGGCGACCACGACCGTGCCGAGCAACGCCGCGGCAGCGACCGCGGGCAGCCACTTGGCGGCAGGAGAGTTGGTCAGCGGGGCGTCGTTCACGGGTCGGTCGAGATCGAGGGGGATCGGCCCCCGAGGCTACCAACGACCGGTGCCACGCCCTCGGGCATTCCGGGCCGGAACCCCCGGATTTCCGGCGTGTTCACCGTCTCCGGCGGCTCAATCGTCGGAACGTGTGACCAATGGCTCGATCCCGTCGAGGTCGGCCCGCAGCTCGCGCATCTCGCGCAGGATCGTGAGGATCACCGACGGCGAGCTGAGCGTGGACACGCCGTGGGCCCGGGGGAAGTAGTCGACCCCCATCTGCATCATCTCGAGACCGAGCCTGGTGGAGCGGATGACGAGCTCGGCGTCGAAACCGAGTTGCATGATCTCCGACAGCGCCAGAT
>CAYGLH010000414.1:0-1425 GCA_964350535.1 uncultured Ilumatobacteraceae bacterium | reverse complement strand
GGTCGGCGTCGGTGTAGAGGATCAGGTCGCCGGTGGCCGCCGCGAACCCGGTCTTCATCGCCCCGCCGAGCTTGCGGTTGCGGGCGTGGTGGACGACCTTCACGTGCGGGTCGGCGGCCGCCAGCTCGTCGGCGATCGCACCGGTGCGATCGGTCGAGCAGTCGTCGACGACGATCAGCTCGTAGTCGGCGATGTCGCCCCGTTCGACGAGCCCGAGGCACGCCCGCCGGCCGGCCAGCAGGGCCCGTTCGATGTACGCCTCCTCGTTCCACATCGGGTAGAAGATCGAGAGCTTCTCGAACGGCCCGGCGCGGAGCGAGGCGTCGACGCGGGCGCGTGCTTCGGGAGACATCTGGCGCGCAGGGTAGCCGCAACCGTGTTCGCGGAGACGCCGCCTACGCTGCACGCCGTGTCCGAGCTCCCGCCACCCGCGCCGCCGGCGCCGGCGATCCCCGTAGGGCCGACCTCGGCGCCTCCGGTGGCGCGCACCTTCGCCACACCCTGGCGCGTGATGCTGGTCGTCACCTGGGGTGCAGTGATCCTGGCGTTCGCCGCGGTGTGGAAGACGAGCGAGGAGCTGGGCATCGGCACGTGGTGGCTCGGCACGCGCAGCAACCCGTCGATGGCGCTGGTCCGGCTGGTGCCGTTCGTCATCGCCGCCGTGCCGACGGTGGCGGTGTCGTACAACGTGCGATGGGCCTGGTGGGCGTCGTTGGGCGGCTCGCTCGGACTGATGGTCGTGGCCCTCCCCGACTTCTCCCGCTCGGCCGGGCTCGCCGTCGTCGAACTGGTCATCGCAGCGGCGGCGCTGCTCGTCACGGCGTGCTCCTGGACGGGTCGGTTCCCGGCCACCGGGCCCGCCGCCGACGTCGCTCGCGCCGGCGACGCGCAGGATGCGGGCCCCCTGCCCGCGCCCTCGCCCGTCGACGCCGCTGCAGGTCCGCCGCTCGAACGGTAGGTTCGCTCGCTATGCCCGGAACCGCCGACTCCTCCGCCTCGAACGCCAAGGTCCTGATGTCGCTGCCGGTCGGCGACCGCGTCGGCATCGCCTTCTCCGGCGGGCTCGACACGAGCGCGGCGGTCGCCTGGATGCGCGACCGGGGCGCGATCCCGTACACCTACACCGCTGACCTCGGCCAGTACGACGAGCCCGACCTCGACTCGGTCCCCGACCGTGCCAAGGTGTACGGCGCCGAAGAAGCGCGCATGGTCGACTGCCGGGAGGAGCTGGTCCGGGAAGGGCTCCTCGCGCTCCAGTGCGGCGCGTTCCACATCCGCACCGCCGGCCGGACGTACTTCAACACCACGCCGCTCGGACGCGCGGTCACCGGCACGTTGCTCGTGCGGGCGATGCGCGACGACGGCGTCGACGTGTGGGGCGACGGGTCGACCTACAAGGGCAACGACATCGAGCGGTTCTACCGC
>CAYGLH010000413.1:0-3141 GCA_964350535.1 uncultured Ilumatobacteraceae bacterium | reverse complement strand
GCGACATCCACGACATCGGCAAGAACCTCGTGGCGATGATGCTCGAGGGGGCCGGGTTCGAGGTGTTCGACCTCGGCATCAACACCGACGCCGACGAGTTCCTGGCGGCGATCGACGAGCACCAGCCCGACATCCTGGGCATGTCGGCGCTGCTCACGACCACGATGCCGTACATGAAGGTCGTGATCGACACGCTCGTCGAGAAGGGCCTGCGCGACGACTTCATCGTCCTCGTCGGCGGCGCGCCGCTGAACGAGGAGTTCGGGGCGGCGATCGGGGCCGACGGCTACTGCCGCGACGCCGCCGTCGCCGCCGAGACCGCCAAGCGCCTCGTGCTCGCCCGCCGGGGCGTCCCCGAGCCCGCAGGGCCCTCGGTCACGACCTGAGCGGTGCCGTGCCGATGACCACGCGCCAGGGAACCCTGGTGATCGCGTGCGGCGCGCTCGCCCGCGAGCTGCTGGAGGTCTGTCGCCGCAACGGACTCGACGACCTCTCGATCGAGTGCCTGCCGGCGTCGCTGCACAATCGCCCCAGCGAGATCCCCGACGCCGTTCGGGCGCGGATCGCGCGCGCCCGCGACGAGTATCCGCCCGAGCGGATCCTCGTCGGGTATGCAGACTGCGGCACCGGTGGGCTCCTCGCCCGCGTGTGCGAGGAGGAAGGTGTCGCCATGCTGGCCGGTGCCCACTGCTACGAGTTCTTCGCCACGGCGCCACGGTTCGCGGAGCTGCAGGACGACGAGATCGGCTCGTTCTACCTCACCGACTTCCTGGTGCGGCACTTCGATCGCCTGGTGTGGCAGGGCCTGGCGCTCGACCGTCACCCCGAACTGCGCGATGCCTACTTCGGGAACTACACCCGGCTGGTGTACCTCGCGCAGACCGACGACCCCGAGCTGATGGCCGCCGCCGCCACCGCCGCCGACCGGCTCGGCATGCCGCTGCACGTGGAGCGCACCACCTACGGTGAGCTGGAGCCCGCGGTGGTGCACTTCGCCGGACGGCGGCCGGCCGCACCGGCCACCCGACCCTGAGCCCAGCGACGAGAGCCGAGGATCCGATGACGAGGGAACAACGACGGACCAACCGCCGCGGCCGACGCTCGGGCGGCGCACCGCAGGTGTCGACGATCTACTGGCGCGACATCCCCGCCCAGCTCACCGCCCGCGCCGATGGCGAGCAACACAAGGTGCTCTTGCACGCTCGGTTCCAGCACGCCATCGATCGGGCCGCCGGGGTCGCCGGGCTCACCGCCACCGACGACTACGTCAACGAGTGGCGCACCGAGCACGCGCCGATGCCGGAGAGCGACGACGTCGAGCAGGCCCTCGCCGCCATGTGCGCCGAGCTCGAGGCCCAGTACCCCCGCCCCCGTCTCGAGTCGCTGGTACGTTCCGGCGGCCTCGACCCCCACGACACCCAGGAGCAGCCATGACCGACACCATCCTCAGCTCGGCGACCAAGGAGGTCGTCATCGGCTTCGACCGGCCGTTCGTGATGATCGGCGAGCGGATCAACCCGACCGGCCGCAAGATCCTCGCCGAGGAGATGAAAGCGGGCGACTTCAGCCGCGTCACGGCCGACGCCATCGCGCAGGTCGAAGCGGGCGCCCACATGCTCGACATCAACGCCGGCATCCCGCTGGCCGACGAGCCGGCGCTGCTCGCGCAGGCGATCCAGCTCGTGCAGTCCGTCACCGATGTGCCGCTGTCGATCGACTCGTCGATCATCGAGGCCCTCGAGGCCGGCGCCGCCGTGTACCAGGGCAAGCCGCTGATCAACTCCGTCACGGGCGAGGACGAGAGCCTCGAGCGGGTGCTGCCCTTGGTCAAGAAGCACAACGCTGCAGTGGTTGCGATCTCGAACGACGAGACGGGGATCTCGGAGGATCCCGACGTGCGGTTCGCCGTCGCCAAGAAGATCGTCGAGCGTGCCGCCGACCACGGCATCGACCGCTCCGACGTCGTGGTCGACCCGCTCGTCATGCCGATCGGGGCGATGGCCCAGGCCGGCCAGCAGGTGTTCACCCTGGTGCGCCGGTTACGTGACGAGCTCGGGGTCAACACCACCTGCGGCGCGTCGAACGTGAGCTTCGGCATCCCCAACCGCCACGCGGTCACCGGCGCGTTCCTGGCGATGGCGATCAGCAACGGGATGACCTCGGCGATCATGAGCCCGCTGCACGCCGAGGTGAAGACCGCGGTGATGGCCGCCGACGTGCTGGCGGGGCACGATCAGGACTGCGCAGCGTGGATCGGCGCCAACCGCGAGGGCGGCGACGCCGGCGGCGGGCGCGGCGACCGGCCGCGCCGTCGAGGTGGCCGGCGGGCCCGCGTCGAAGGCTGATGTACCGGTGACGGCGGACCCGCCGGGCGACGCGGCAACGCCAGAGGCCGGCGCGACCAGGCATCGCGTCGTGTTCACACCATCCGGCCTGGAGGCGACGGTCGACGACGGCACGACGCTGCTCGACGCGGCGCGCTCCGTCGGCGCCGACCTCGACTCGACGTGCGGTGGGCGCGGCATCTGCGGGCGCTGTCAGGTCGTGCCCTCCTTCGGCGAGTTCGCGAAGTGGGGGATCCGCTCGAACGAGTCGTCGGTGACCGGGTGGACCTCGACCGAGTCGGCGTACACGGGCCGTCGGCCGATCGTCGACGGTCAGCGACTCGGGTGCGCGGCCACGGTGTGCGGCGACCTGGTCGTCGAGATCCCCGAAGCGAGCCAGGTGCATCGCCAGGTCGTGCGCAAGTCGGTCGACGTCGGCGACATCGAGGTCGATCCGGTCGTCAAGCTGCACTACGTCGAGGTGCCGCGTGCCGAGCTCGGCGTCGACACGGGCGGCCTCGCCGAACAGATCCTCGACGCGCTGCACACCTACTTCGACCTCACCGCCGACTCGGTCGACGCTCCCGTGCTGCCCCTCCTCGCCGGCGCGGTGAAGGCCGGCGACCACACCGTCACCGTGGCGGTACGCGACGGCGAGCGGGTCTGCGCCGTCTTCCCCGGCTACGTCGACCGGGCGCTCGGTGTAGCGGTCGATGTCGGCTCCACCACGATCGCCGGGCACCTCGTCGATCTCGCCAGCGGGGAGGTCGTGGCATCCGCCGGCGTCATGAACCCGCAGATCCGCTTCGGCGACGAC
>CAYGLH010000412.1:2763-3146 GCA_964350535.1 uncultured Ilumatobacteraceae bacterium | reverse complement strand
ACCATGACGAGGAGCCCGATCACCCAGTACGCCTCGCGCTGGTTGACCGGCCGACCGGTCTGGTCGTACCCGTCGGATCGGCCGCGGATGTGGAAGATCGCCATCGTCACGACGCCGACCGCGAGGATCGATGCCACGTTGGTGAGGAACAGCAGGATCGCGCCGAGGGCGTCGTCGCCGGCGCCCGACTCGATCGTGATCCCGGTCACGACGAGTGGCGGCACGAGGGAGATGGCGATGGCGACGCCCGGGAGTGCGTCAGCGATGTCGCGGCGGGCGAGCGCGATCGATCCGACCGCGCCGACCGCCAGCGCGATGATCAGATCGATCACTCCGGCGCTGGAGTACGACGCCACCTCCGAGTTGTTACGGGCGGTGACGTC
>CAYGLH010000412.1:0-2753 GCA_964350535.1 uncultured Ilumatobacteraceae bacterium | reverse complement strand
CCATCACGTACCCGACGGCGATGGTCACCGCCGCCCCGGCGATGACGAGGCCGATCGACCGCAAGAGGTTGGCGCGGTCGCCGAGCACGACGGCCAGCATCGTCCCCAGGATCGGTGTGCGCAGCGGCGCCACGAGCATCGCGCCGATCACCGTGGCCTCCGACTCGATCACCACTCCGCCGGCGGCGATGATCGCCGCGAGGATCAGCAGCATCCAGTAGCGACTGCGCTTCTGTGACGCGTCCGGACCGTCGAACAACACGGCCTCGCGCATCTCGGCCCGGGTCCTCAACGCCGGGCGGTCCACAACGGCATCCACGATTGCCCTCGATGGTGATGGCGGCACCGGACAGCCGCGCGGGTGGCCATGATGTCACGACGCCGTGTCGTGGCGTGCGATCATCCGGCCATGGCCACGACGGGAAACGGACTCGCGACGCGGGGCCAGCTCGTCCGTCTCCGGCAGTGGGCCGACCGCGTCCGCCACAGCCTCTCGTTCGTGCCGGGCCTCTACGTGCTCGGTGCGCTCCTGTCCGCCCTCGCACTCCTGTGGGTCGACGGCCGGCTCGACGGCGACGCATTGCCCGAACTGCTCACCACGAACGCGTCGAGCGCCCGCGCGTTGTTCGCGGCGATCGCCGGCGGGCTGATCACGTCGATCACCCTGCTGCTGTCGCTGATGCTCGTCACGGTCCAGCTCGCCAGCTCGCAGTTCTCGCCGCGCAGCCTCCGCGACTGGCTCGGCAACACGCACATCCAGCACACGATCGGGCTCGCCCTCGGGACGACGGTGTTCTCGTTGGTGGGACTGCAGTCGACAGGGGTCCTCGGCGACGCCGAGGGGCAGGTCGTCCCCCACATCACCGTGCTCGTCGCCGTCGCGCTCGGCGTGGCCGCCCTGTTCGCCGTGGTGCGCTCGGTCGACCGCCTCACCGACAGCTTGCGCATCGGTGCAGTCGCCCAACGGATCGCCGACGAGACGGTGTCCGTCGTGACCGGATCCGACGAGATTCGCGCCGGCGAGGCGCCCGCGGTCGCTCCGGCACCACCGCTGTCGCCGTCGATGGAGGACCCCGACGACGGCTCCTGGTCGCCCGACGAGTCGACCGCCGTCGGCGCCCCGATCGCCGGGTGGGTCCAGCAGGTCGACGTGCCGACGCTGCTGGAGTCATTGCCGGACGGCGCGACGGCGCGGGTGACGGTGCCGCTCGGCTCCTTCGCTGCGGCCGGCACGCCGTTGCTGTGGGTGTCGCCACCGATCGACGACGATGTCGCGCAGGCGGTCTGCGAGGGGTTCGCGCTCGGCGACACGCGCACGATGCAGCAGGACGTGGGGTTCGGGTTGGTGCAGCTCACCGACATCGCCGTGCGCGCCTTGTCCCCGGGTGTCAACGACCCGGGCACGGCCGAGGACATCGTCGTGCAGCTCGGCAACGTGGTGCTGAGGATCTGGGAGCGGCCGCTCGCCGACGCCGTGATCTCGGAGAACGGGCGGACCGTGATCAATCCACCGGTCGTCCACGGCGACCACCTGCACCGGGCGTTCGACCCGATCCGGCGCTACGGGCGCGGCGACCCGATCGTGGTCGCGACGATCGTGCGGACGGCGCTGATGATCCGGACCGAGACGATCCGCCGCGACCTGGCGGGGCCGGTCGAGCCGCTCGACGAGCTGATCGAGGCCACCATCCGCACCGCGGACCGCTCGACCTGGAGCGAGCGCGAAGGCGACGCCCTCGACGAACTGGCGGAGGTGGCGAGAGCGGCGCGCCGGTCCGATCAGGAGGCCTGATCGGCGTCGTCGCCCATCCACCACACGGAGCGCTGCGGGAACGGGATCGTGATCCCGGCATCCGCGAGGGAGCGCTCGACGCGATGGGCCACCGCGCTGCGGACTTCCCAGAAGTCGGCGATCGTCGGCTCGTGCCAGTACCGGACGACGAAATCGATGCTGGAGTCGCCGAAGCCCTCGAGCAGCACCTCCGGCTCGGGATCGGCGAACACGCCCTTCGCCTCGCCGACCGCGTCGCGGAGGACGTCGGTGGCCACCTCGAGGTCGGTGCCGTAGGCGACGCCGACCGGTACGTCCGTGCGTCGGCGGCCGAGCTCGGTGTAGTTGTTGATGTCGGACTTGATCACCGTCGCCGACGGGATGAACACCGTCTCGCCGTCGGGTGTGCGCACCGTCACGACCCGCGAGTCGACCCCGATGACGGTGCCTTCCGTCTCCTCGATGCTGACCTGGTCGCCGTAGGTGAACGGTCGCTGGAGCTGCAGCAAGATCCCGGCGACGAAGTTCTCCAGGATGTCCTTGAGGGCGAACGCGACGGCGATGCCGGCGATGCCGAGCGCGCCGAGGATGGGTCCGATCCGGACGCCGAGCGATTCGAGGGCGTAGATCAACCCGACGACGAGGACGATGTAGCCGGCGACCCGCGCGATGAGCGTGGCCAGCGCACGGTCGAGGCGACGATCGAGCGTGCGCGTGATCACCCACTTGGCGAGCCGCGACACGACGATCGCCACGACCATCACGATGCCGGCGGTGGCCCACTCCCAGCCGCTCACCCCGTCGGTTCGGAGCGCTTCGACCAGTGCATCGTCGTCCGGTTCGGCGCTCGACACGCGCTGCACCACCTCGACCACGACACCGGCCACCATGGCCGGGGCGTACCCCGCCGGACCCCACCCGAAACGTGCGGTCGGCGTCGCGCCCAGCGAGACAGCCACACGCCAGCGACAGCGATTGTGCC
>CAYGLH010000411.1:0-3152 GCA_964350535.1 uncultured Ilumatobacteraceae bacterium | reverse complement strand
TGACCGACTGGTACCAGGTGGACGTCGAACCGGGGGTCGAGATCCGCGTCGCCATCGACGGACCCGACGACGGCGTTCCGGTGCTCCTGCTGCACGGCTACCTGGGGTCGGCCCTCCAGTGGGACGCCAACGTCGCACCGCTCGTCGACGCCGGCTACCGCGTCGTACGGCCGGACCATCGCGGCCACGGCGGGTCGAGCGACCTGGGCGATGAGGCGGCGTACACGTTCGACGCGCTCCATCGCGACGCGCTGGCGGTGGCCGACGCGTTCGCCCTGGACCGATTCCATCTCGTCGGGCACTCGATGGGCGGGCTGGTCGCCGAGCTGATCGCGATCCGCGAGCAGCGGCGCCTGCGGTCTCTCGTGCTCGTCGATTGCTCGCCACTGCCGGGCCGCCATCTGGAGCAGGATGCTCGCACCGAGGCGATTCGGTCCGGACCCGTCCGGGGATGCGGCACCCCGGCGGCCCAGCTCGCGGCGCATCCGACCGTCGGCGATCGCCTGCGACGCGTCATCGGCTACCGCATCGGGCCGGCGCGCCTCGTGCGCCGGCTGGCTCCGGCGCTGCAGTTCGTGTCGATCGCTGCGCCGCCCGAGCGGACCCGGGCCGACCGTCGCGCAGCGCTCGCCGCACTCGAGCGTTCGGTGGCCGAGCTCGACCCGGCGGCGTTCGTCGCCTTCGGCGAGCAGTTGGGCCGCCACGTCGACCTCTGCCCGCTGCTGCCGTCGATCCGGGTGCCGACGACCGTCGTCGTCGGCGAACACGAGATCGCCCGGCTGCGCGCCGGTGCCGAGGCGCTGCACGCCGGCATCGCCGACGCACGCCTGGTCGAGATCGAGGGGGCCGGCCACTCACCCCCGATGGAACAGGCCGAGCGCTTCAACGCTGCATTGCTCGACCATCTCGGCCAGCTCGACCAGCTCGGCCAGCTCGGCCAGCTCGACCGAGCCTGAGTCCGGGCGCGATCTCGTGCGGCCCCGCACTGGATCGGCCCCGTACGCGACACGCCTCCGATGCGACGGGCCGGCCGACGCCGACTTACGCTGCGCTCGATGACGAGCCGGCGCTACGTGCATCCCCAACCGGGCGACGACCTGGCGGCGATCGCCACCCGCGAGCTCCCCGACGTCGACGGCGCGTCCCAACAGCTCCTGTCGTGGAACCTGCACCTCGCGCCGCGCGGCGGCACCGTGCTGCCGAGCGACATCGTGTTCACCGAACCGCCGCCTGCCTCATGACCGCCCTGATCAGTCGTGCCACCGTGGTCGGCGGGCACGACGGGCGCGCCGAGATCGAGGTCGAACTGACCTACGACAACGGCGGCGTCTCGACCATCTCGCTCGACGAAGAGGCGTGCACCGCCTCCCTCGACGTCGCCGGCGTCAGCTCGATCGACGAGCTCGTCGGCCAGCCGTGGAACGTCGTGCTCCCCGCCCTCGAACTCCAAGGAGAGACCCATGCTCGACCTCGTCATCCGTGACGGCCTCATCGTCGACGGTTCCGGCCTGCCGGGCCGCACCGGCGACCTCTCGATCAAGGACGGTCGCATCGTCGCCGTCGGCGGCCGGGCCGGCGAGGCGCGCCGCGTCGTCGACGCCCGCGGCAAGGTCGTCGCGCCAGGGTTCATCGACCCCCACACCCACTACGACGCCCAGCTGTGCTTCGACCCGTACGCCTTCCCGGCGATCGAGCACGGCATCACTTCCGTCGTCCCGGGCAACTGCTCCCTGTCGCTGGCGCCCCTGCGCGCCGAGCAGCGCGACGCGTTCAGCCGGATGTTCCGCCTCATCGAGGAGATGCCCGAAGACGCGTTCGACGCCGGGGTCGACTGGCGCTGGGGCGAGGAGTTCGGCGGCTGGCTCGACGCCCTGACCGGCAACATCGCCCTCAACGTGGCGCCGCTCGTCGGCCACTCCGTGCTGCGGATGTTCGTGATGGGACCAGCCGCACAGGAGCGGCAGGCGACCGCCGAGGAGACGGCGGCGATGGCCGACCTCCTGCGCACCTGTCTCGACGCCGGCGCCGTCGGCATGTCCACCAGCTTCGTCGACATCGACGAGTCGTACCGGCCGGTGCCCAGCCGCTGGGCGGCACCCGAGGAGCTCGACGCGCTGTCGGCGGTGCTCGGCGAGCGCGACGCCGTGCTGCAGATCGTGCACGAGTTCTTCGACGCCGACCTCACCGTCGCCCGCGTCGAGCAACTCGCCGAGCTCTCGCTGCGCCACGGCATCACGACCACGCTGTCGCCGCTGTTCCACTCCGACGCCAACCCCCGGGCGGTCACCAAGGTGATGGCGGCAGTCGAGACCGCACGTTCCCGCGGCGCCGCCGTGTGGCCGCAGGTGCAGACGCGCCCGATCGACATCAGCTTCACGCTCGACCAGCGCAGCCTGATGCTGCTCACCATGCCGTCGTGGTGGAAGGTGGCGTCGATCGGCGACCGCACGGAGAAGCTCGCCGCCGTCGCCGATCAGCGGCAGGCGCTCGTCGACGAGATGAACTCGCTGGCGATGCGGCCCAACGGTGGGCTGGGTGCCGGCGGGTTCGTCGTGCGCGACGTCGTCGACGACCGCAACCGCGATCTCGTCGGCCGCAACATCGACGACATCGCGGGCGAGCGCGGCACGACGCACGGCGACACGGTCGTCGATCTCGCGCTCGAGGAGGAGCTCGGCACCTGGTTCATCCGCGAGTCGATCGGCCACGACAACTCCGAGGTCGTCGGCGAACTGCTCGCCCACCCGTACGTCCACGTGGGTGCCTCCGACGGCGGTGCGCACGTGGGGTCGTTCTCCACGTTCGGCGACACCGGCTACCTGTTCTCCGAGTTCGTGCGCGGCACGAGCTCGCTGAGCGTCGAGGCGGCGGTCAAGAAGATCACGCTCGATCCCGCGACGATCTGGGGGATGGATGGTCGCGGCCTGCTCGCCGCCGGCAACGCCGCCGACGTCACCGTGTTCGACGCCGACACGATCGGCCGAGGCCCCGAGATCGCCTCCGAGGACTTCCCGGGCGACGGCATCCGCTGGATCCGCCGGCAGGAGGGCATCGACACGGTGGTCGTCAACGGCGACGTCACCTGGACCGACAGCGACGGCTACGCCCCCGACGCCCGCGCCGGCGTCATCACCACCCGCTGACCCACCCGC